>DAIMKK010000593.1:0-1892 GCA_036721745.1 Pseudolabrys sp.
CCAGCTTGAAGCGGTAAATAGTCGGCTGCATTTCACCTTGCATTGAAGCGGGCACCGGTTTCCTCCCTGACTTTTCGCCTATTGATTAGCAGCATATTAGCGCCGCGATCTATAAGGCTTTTTGCTGCCGCCACCGGGGTGGCAGAAAAAAGCGCGATTGTCTCAGGGCGCCGCAAAATACTGGCGGACGCGGATGAGCCCCTGCTGCAAGCGCGGGATATCGCTCTTGGCGATGACATAAGTGAGACTTGCGCCTTTCGGAGAATTAAGCGCGAATCTTATGCCCGGACCGGCGCTGACGACGAGATGGGAGACGTCCGAGGTTCCCGTTTCGGTGAGCTCGGCGACGACGGTCCAATTGTTTCCCGCGGATTGCGCCTTGGCGGCCTTGGCGACGGCGGCGATCAACTTCGGCCATTCCTGAGCGTTGAAGGCAAAGGAGTTTCTGACCGTCCCAGCCGCCAGTCCCAGCAGGCCAACCTTGCTCGGCTTGGATTCCGGCTCCGTGTAGGTCGCAACGTCGAGTTCCAAATTCGACTGCTGGAATTTCGTGACGACGTCGAGCTTGCCGGCCGCCAGCAGCGGCGAGATCAGCAGAGCAAAGCTCGCGGCCAGAATGACGAGACCTGTCGACAACCACCGCACGTTTACTGACATTGAGACACCCCCAAACCCAAACGAAATTTTAGCAAGCCGGCGGCCAGGAGTCGCTGGGTTCGCGGCTTTCGCTAGGACTTGTCGCGCCCGGTCGCGCGCCGCCACACCTGCCGGTAGGTGCCGAGCTCGGTGAAGCCGCCGTCGACCGGCAAATCGAGGCCGGTCAGATAGCGCGCCTCGTCGCTCGCCAGGAACATCACCGCCTGGGCGACGTCCTCGAGCGACGCGCTGCCCTTGATCGCCGACATATATTCCATCGCCTCGACGAATTTGTCGGCGCCTTCCACCATCGGCGTGCGCACGATGCTGGGATGCACGGCGTTCACCCGGATGTTCCAGTCGGCGTATTCCATGGCCGCCGCCTTGGTCAGCCCGCGCAGGCCCCATTTCGATGCGCTGTAGGCGGCCGCGAAGTGCCCGTTGATGCCGGCTGTCGAGCCGATATTGACGATCGCGCCGCCGCCGGCCTCCCGAATGACGGGCGCCGCCGCTTTGATCCCGAGGAACGGTCCGGTGAGATTGACCGCCAGCACGCGATCCCAGTCGGAGCGCGATGTATTGGCGAGATCGACGCCGCGTAGCGATACGCCGGCATTGTTGACCAGCACGTGCAGGCCGCCGAACGTACTCTTGGCGAATGCCACGGCGTCGCGCCAATCCAGCTCGCTGCCGACGTCGAGATGGCGGTAATCGGCGGTGCCGCCCGCGGCGCGGATCGATTGCACCAGCGCGAGCCCTTCCGCATCCAGCAGGTCGGCGATCACAACCCGCGCGCCGGCCGCTGCGAACATCCGCGCCTCCGCCGCCCCCTGCCCGCGGCTCGCGCCGGTGATCAGAACGGTCTTGTTGTTGAATTTCTGCTGCACGGCGTCTGCCCTCTTGTGTTGGACGCTAAAGGGGCAAACTAGCAATTCGCCCGCGCGCTGTCAGACCTTGTTAAGCAGAAGGGTCTATGAGCTTCATCCATGAGAAAAGCATTGCCCGATCAAATGTTCTCCGATGCCGACAAGCAGGCCAGGCTGACCATTTTGCGCAACTGGGTGCTCGAAAACGATGTGACCGAGATCGAGATGAACGAGCGGCAGTTCTGGAATTTTGCGCTGCTGCAACCGGTCGCCGAGAAGCCGTGGGTAACGTTCATGGGGCGCGCGCTGCGCGTGCCGGACATGCCGGAAGACGCGCAAAAAAGCCTCGGCATCTACGACAAGGGCGGCCCCGGCGCGATTTGACCGCCG
>DAIMKK010000594.1:0-1887 GCA_036721745.1 Pseudolabrys sp.
TCAAGCTGTTCACCGACGGCGCCGACAAGGCGCAGATCGTCGAGATGGCCAAGCAGGCCTGGATTGCGGGATTCACCACCAACCCATCGCTGCTCAAAAAGGCCGGGGTGAGCGACTACGAGCGGTATGCCCGCGATCTGGTCGGCGCGGTGCCTGATCGCCACATCTCGTTCGAGGTTTTCTCAGACGACATTTCTGAAATGGTCGCACAGGTGCGCGTCATCACAACCTGGGGCAAGAACGTCCACGTCAAGCTGCCGGTAACCACCACGCGCAACGAACCGCTGTTCGACGTGGTACGCTCGTTGTCGCGCGACGGCGTCAAGATCAACATGACCGCGATTTTCACATCCGAGCAGGTCGCCCGCGCGGTCGAGGCGCTCGACGGCGGTGCGCCGGGCTGCGTGTCGGTATTCGCCGGCCGCCTGGCGGATTTCGGCATCGACTATCGGCCCATTATGCAGGATGCGGTTGCCCGTGCGCGCAAGACGCGGAATATCGAGATCATCTGGGCGTCCACGCGCGAGGTTTTTAACGTGGTGGAAGCCGACGCCATTGGCTGCCACATCATCACGGCGCCGGCCGACGTGCTGAAAAAGCTCCCCGGTCTCGGTACCAAGTCCGCGGCGGAACTCTCGCTCGGGGCGGTGAAATCATTCCGCGAAGACGCGCTGGCCACGAACTTGCAGCTTTCGGTTCCAGCTTCGCGCGCTGCCGAGTGATTTAATCGGGAATGCACTTGCCGGGGCTTGAAAATTAAGCCGCCGCAGTGATGTAACGCTTTGAATCAAAACGTGTTCGCCGCGTTTTCCCGGGGTGGTCGCCAGCCGCCACTGAGCGTGCTAGGGGAAGGCTTGGCTGGGGTCACGGCCAGGGGGAATCCGTCAGAACATGACGCAAGCGGTAAAACCGGATGCGGAGCATTCGTTGCGTATCGGCGTGATCGGCGTCGGCGTGATGGGCAGCAATCATGCCCGGGTGTTAACGGGGCTGCCGGGCGCCGAACTCGTCGGCGTCGCCGATCCCGACCTCAAGCAAGCGGAATTCGTCGCGCGCACGCTTGGCTGCGCCGCCGTCGCCAATGTCGATGAGCTGCTCGATCTTAAGGTCGATGCGGTCACCATCGCGGCGCCGACCCATCTTCACCGCGACATCGCGCTCGCAGCAGTCGCGCACGGCGTCCACGTCATGGTGGAAAAGCCGATCGCGTCGTCGGTCGAAGAAGGCCGCGAGATCATCGCCGCGGCGCGCCGGGCCGGCGTCACGCTGATGGTGGGTCACGTCGAACGCTTCAATCCGGCGGTCGAGGCGATCAAGGACGCCATCCGTAACGAGGATATTCTTTCGATCGCCATTACCCGAGTCGGACCGTTCCCGCCGCGCATGTCGAATGTCGGCGTGGTCATCGATCTGGCCGTGCACGACATCGATCTGATCCGCTGGTTCACCGATTCCGACATCGTTGAGGTGCAACCGCAATTGTCGAGCGCGGTGGCCGAGCGCGAGGACATTGCGCTCTTGCAATTCCGCACCGCGTCCGGCGTGCTGGCGCATATCAACACTAATTGGCTGACCCCTTTCAAAGCGCGCAATGTGACCGTCGCGACTCGCGGCAAATACGTGATGGGCGATCTGCTCACCCGCCAGGTGACCGAGTGCTTCGGGTTTCAGCCGGATGGCAGCTATTCCATGCGCCATCTTTCGGTCGGGCATGCCGAGCCGTTGCGCTCCGAGCTACTGGCGTTCCTGCGCGCGGTGCGGTCCGGATCGGCGGCGGCGGTAACTGGAGAGGAAGGCGTGGCCAGCCTCGAAATCGCTATTCGCTGTCTTGCCTGCTTGGACCGAGTATGAACCAGCGTCCCAACCCGCCCATGATTCCGTTCATCG
>DAIMKK010000595.1:0-1515 GCA_036721745.1 Pseudolabrys sp.
CCAGCCCGGCGCCGCGCGCAACCGCGACCTCCGCACCCAGCGCCTTCAGCTTCTTGACAGTCTCCGGTGTCCCGGCTACCCGCGGTTCCGCAGGGTCGGACTCACGTGCCACGGCAATCAGCATCTAGCTCTCCACGTTGCGCCCGGTTTAGCTCAGTGCGGCGAAAGCCCGGCGAACGCGAAGATCAGGAAACAGATCGCGAAAGCCATGTAGATCGGCGCCCTTGAGCCGCTGAATACGCTCGGCACCGCACCCAGCACGCCAACGACGAAGATGGCTGCCGCCAGAAACCAGTGGTCCATCACGCCGCCGGTCGCCAGACCGAACAGGATCGTGACCACATAAAGAATCCCGACGACGGTGAAATGCACGAAGCGCTCGTAGGCGCTCTCGTGCGCCGGATAGTCGTTTCCGGTCGCTGTGGCATATTCGACGGTGCCGTGGTCGGCCATGATGAGATTTCTCCAGGAATCGCAATGGTGGGAAGTAGTCAGGTAGCGCAATTGGCTACCTAGAGCAACGGTTGCGATCCTCGGAACGGTTGAAGGGCTCGTGCCGAAACAGGGCCTCCATATCATCCGATGCCGGCGTGAATTTGATACGGATCAACTCCGCCGCCGGCGCGATCAGACGGACGGCTTCAAGCCCACCTCGGCCAGCGCGGCGGCTTGCCGTGCGGCTACTTCACGAGTCGAAAAGCGCTCGATCGCCTCATTGAACAATCGATAGAAATTCAATTCCGCCGCCAAATGCAGGAATACCGCGCCGAGGCCGATGGCCGCACGGTCCATGAATACGAATTCGCGCGGGACCATCACCGGCCCGCGCTTTTTCAATGCCTGGTGAACCTGGAACGCTTGCTTGCGGCCGTATTCCGACGGCTTGACCCCGTCGGCGATGGTGCGCACGCGGTCGTCGAGCAGCGGGCCGTAGATGAAGCGTGCCCAGATATTGAGCGCGTCGATCAGCTCGCGGTTGAGCCATTTGAAGCCCCAGGTCTCGTAGGCGTGCACCACCAGGGCGTCATCGCCTTCCAGCAGGCCGCGATAGAGATCGACCACGCCGCCGACGAAGCTCTCCGGGAAGATGCGGATGCATCCGTAATCCAAGAGATTGATCCCCGCCGGTTTGCCCTTGGCATTGTCGAACACCGTGTAGTTGCCGAGATGCGGGTCGCCGTGGATGACGCCGAAGCGGCTGAACGGATGCCACCAGGCGGTGAACATGGCGGTGCCGAGCCGGTTGCGGATGGCGAGCGAGTCGTCCTTGTGCTCGAGCAGCTTGCGGCCAGTCATCCAATCCATCGTGAGCAGGCGGCCGGTGGAGAGCTCCGGCCAGACTTCCGGCACGCGGATCGTGTCGTTGCCCTTCAGCATGTTGCGGTAAAGCGCGACGTGCTTGGCCTCGCGGGTATAGTCGAGCTCCTCGCGCAGACGCGCGGCGATTTCCTTGGCGATCTCGGTGGTGTCGAGCGCAGGATCGAAACGCTTGCGGATCCCGGACAGCAATTTCAA
>DAIMKK010000595.1:1525-1885 GCA_036721745.1 Pseudolabrys sp.
CTGCATGTCGGGATATTGCAGTTTGCAGGCAAGCTCGCTGCCGTCGAGCGCGCGGGCGCGATGCACCTGACCGAGCGAGGCGGCGGCCGCCGGATGATGCTCGAAGCTTTTGAATTTGCCATCCCAGCCGGCGCCCAGTTCGGAGCTCATGCGGCGTTTGACGAAGGCCCAACCCATGGGCGGCGCCTGGCTCTGCAGCTTAGTGAGTTCGGCCGCGTATTCCGCCGGCAGCGCGTCGGGAATGGTGGCGAGCAGCTGCGCCACCTTCATGATCGGACCCTTCAAGCCGCCGAGCGCGGCGGCAAGCCCGATGGCATTGGCGGCACGATCCTGCGGCTTGCCGAGCAAGCGCGCCCCCGC
>DAIMKK010000596.1:0-1880 GCA_036721745.1 Pseudolabrys sp.
TCGAGGTGCCTGGTGGGAAAAAGCCAAGATACTTTCCGTCGCGTCCGACCAGAAAAATGAAACCGTTATGGTCGATCAGGCGATCGGATTTCTTCTCTTTTTCCGTTTTGGCGTAATAGACCTTGTAGGCAAGAGCGGCTTTTTTGATCTCGCTTGGGCTGCCGGTGAGCCCGATCAGGCGCGGGTGGAATAGCGCAACGTAGAGCTTAATTGTCTCCGGCGTGTCGTGCTCCGGATCGACCGTAATGAACAATGGCTGGACTGCGTCTCCCGCCGGTCCGAGCTTGTCGATGGCCGAGGATATCGCTTGCAGATCGGTCGGGCACACGTCGGTACAATAGGTGTAGCCGAAATAGACCAGCAGCAGCTTGCCGCGAAAATCAGCATCGCTGCGCGGTCTGCCGTCCTGGTCGGTGAGGGCAAAGGGGCCGCCGATCGGCCCCTTGTTCCACATCACCGCATCCATCAATACGGCCGCCGAGAGCTCCGCCGCGCGTTGCGGCCACAATGACCAGCCGCCGGCGGCGACAATCGCGCCGCCGGCAAAGGCGAGGGCGAGCAGGCCCTTGTTCACTGCGCCGCCGCGCCCTTAGGCGTTGAACGTGATACGGCTGCCGGTCGTGCCCAACACCAGCTTCTCCGGCATCTGCGCGCGCACCGCCTGGATGAAATTATCGCCGCTGCAATGCATCGGGATAATGACGTCCGGGTTGAGCGTCTTGACCTCCGCGATCACCTTGCCGAGGTAGTCGGCCGGTGCCGGTCCGAGGTGGAAGCCGCCGACCAGCGCATGGATCTTGTTCACACCGGAAACCTCCATCGCCTGCCGGGCGGAATTGACGATGCCGACGTGGCCGCACGAACTGATGACGATGAGACCGCGGTCCTTCAGATTGAAACAGGTCGCGTGCTCATGGATGTGTTCGTCCGGCACGATCTTGCCGAGCATCTCCGCCGGCAAATAGTGGCTGGAGTTGCAGCCCAACCCGTCTTTCATCGCGAACTCGACGGAGGTGTTGGGCAGAACCTTTTCGATGCTCGCGCGCTTGATTTTTCCCGTGGTGAAGGCATGGCCAACGACCGCTGGGTTCTCGCACAGCACCGTCTTGACTTTGCGCGATGCCAATTCGCGCCGGTCGAGCACGCCGAACTCGGACAGCTGTCCGGGCGGTCCGGCGTAGCGCCGGCAGAAATTATCCTCGCCGCCGGCATAGATCGTGAGGTCGGCTGGTAGCGCACTGCGATATTTGTCGAGCATGCCGAGCAGGCCGCCGTAGTGGTCGAAGTGGCCGTGACTGACGATCAGCGCCTCGATCTTTTTCGGATCGACACCGACCAGCTCCATGTTGTTGATGAGCGCTTCGGCGGTATAGCCGAAGTCGAGCATGACCGTGTGCGTTTCCGCCCCGCTCTTCGAATCAAGCAGCAGCGACAAGCCCCATTGGTTATGCAGCGTACGCCGGAAATCGGGCTGGCGCGGCGCAGGCTCGACCTTGATGTTGTTGATCTGCCCGGGACGCAAAAACAGATTGTAGGAGCCATCGACGAGCACGCGCACTGCAAGCTGATCGACTGTCGGCGGCTGTATCGGTGCCGCATTCGCGATTTCGACGCAGCCGAACCCGCCGGCCGCCGAAGCCGCGGCGATGGCCGCGGATGCCTTAAGGATATCGCGCCGTTTGAAATCCGTCATTGTCGTTCTCCCTGGAATTTTTTTGACGCACCGAAAGCATGATTGTTCACGGCATAGTTGTCCATAGCCTGTATGGGGCTAATCGAGACCCCGGCCTCGCTGAGTCCTGCCGTTCCCCGATATGCCAAATTAATACCCCCCATAAATGCCGCAATCATGCCGAAGATCGCTTCGGTGAGGGCGCTCC
>DAIMKK010000597.1:0-1873 GCA_036721745.1 Pseudolabrys sp.
CAGCCGAGATAAGTGAGCGTGCCGATGGTGAGGACCACCCACGGATAGCTGATCAACAACGCGAAGAACAACACAACAACCACGAACACCGGCAGCACCAGGTCCGGCGGCACCCGCTTGCCCACGCGTTTGCCGGAGAACACCGGCAGGCGCGAAACCATCAACACCGCGATCGCCAGCGTGTAGAAAAGCGTCAGCCAGACCGTGACCAGCCCGTTGGAGACGCCGAGGAAGTAGAGATAAATCGGCAATAGCACTGTAATCGCGCCGGCCGGCGCTGGAATGCCGGTGAAGAAGTTTCCCGCCCAAACCGGCTGGTTAGGGTCGTCGATCATCACGTTGAAGCGCGCGAGCCGCAGCCCAGCGCAGATTGCAAACACCAGCGCCGCGATCCAGCCCGCCGATTTGAGCTCTTGTAAGCCCCAAAAATACAGGATCAGTGCGGGCGCCACGCCGAAATTCACAAAGTCGGCGAGGCTGTCGAGCTCGGCGCCGAAGCGCGAGGTCCCCTTGAGCATGCGTGCGATGCGCCCGTCGATGCCGTCGAGCAGCACCGCCAGCACGATCGCCGCCAGCGCCAAATCGAGCCGGTTTTCGACCGCCATGCGGATCGCGGTCAGCCCCGCGCATAGCGCCAACAGCGTGATCAGATTGGGCAGCAGCGTGCGCACCGGGATCGCCTTGAAACGGCGGCGCCGGGGTGGCGGAGCGGGGTCGAACGGCGGAAACACCATGGCGCCAATATAGACGTTTGCGGGCTCGCGCGCCACGGCACGCCGGCCCGGTTTCGCGTTCTCGTTAACGATTTAGCCGCTCCTGAAAGCGCGGCCGGCGTCGGCAACGCGCAGGTCGGCGAGCACCGTCTCGCCGGCAATCGAGGTTTGCCCGACGGCAACCATCGACGGTGTGCCGTCGGGAAGATAGACATCGAGGCGCGAGCCGAAGCGGATCATCCCAAAACGCTCGCCGGCGCCGACCAGCTGGCCCTCGCGCACGAAGCAGACGATGCGTCGGGCCACCAGGCCGGCGATTTGCACCACCGCCACGCGGCCGGCGGCGGTGGCAATCACCAGCGAATTACGCTCGTTGTCGGCACTCGCCTTATCGAGGTCGGCGTTGAAGAACTTTCCCGGCTGATAGACGATTTTCTCGATGCGGCCGGTCACCGGACTGCGATTCACGTGGCAGTCGAACACGCTCATGAAGATCGAGATGCGCGGCAGCGGCTTGTCGCCTAGGCCGAGTTCGTGCGGCGGCGGCGCCGTTGTGATCTGGCTGACGCGGCCGTCGGCGGGCGCCACTACCAGCCCCTCGCGCACCGGGGTCACGCGCGGCGGGTCGCGGAAGAAATAGGCGCACCACAGGGTCGCCAGCGTGCCGACCCAGCCGAGCGGGCTCCACAGCCAGAACAAGATAAGGCTGGCGAATGCGAAGGCACCGATAAAGGGGTAGCCCTCCGGCGTGATCGGCACCATCTGCGCGCGAATCGAATCGTAGATCGACATGCTTTATCCTACTCCGCAGCGTCGGCCGGTGCTTCGATAGTCGGTGCGGCATCGGCCGAAATCACATCGTCCACGGGCGGCGGATTACGGTTGGGCGCGACCTCGGGCTCGGCCACGCGGGCGAGCTTCTCGCGCGCTTCTTCCGCCTCGCGCTGGCGGTTCCACATGCTGGCATAAAGCCCGTTGGCATCGAGCAGCGCGAAATGCGTGCCGCGCTCCACGATCTCGCCCTGGTCGAGCACGATGATCTCGTCGGCGCCGACGATGGTGGAGAGGCGATGCGCGATCACCAGCGTGGTGCGGCCCTTGGACACCCGCTCCAGTGCGTCCTGGATTTCCTTTTCGGTGTGGCTGTCGAGCGCCGAGGT
>DAIMKK010000598.1:0-1870 GCA_036721745.1 Pseudolabrys sp.
TGTCGACGCGGCGCGACGGCAAGGTCATCTATTACAGTCTCGCCAGCGACGAAGCACGCACCATCATCGGCGCCATCTACGACGTGTTCTGCAAAAAGCCGCGCCGGCGCTAGGGCATGATTCAGATATCGGCGCCACGGGCTCTGTGCACCAGGCTAATTGGTCAATCAGACTTGTCGGCATTTAAACGAGGCGCGCGCCAATAACAAAAAAATGGCTCCGCGCGGGCGAAGCCATCTCAATGAGTAACCTGCGTTAATCGTGGTCGTGATCGCGCTCGCGCTCGCGATGCTTCTTGATGATCACCACTTTACGGTGATCGCGGTCCCGGTGCCAACGACGATCATGGTCGCGGTCCCGGTCGCCACTCTTGATGACGATTCGAGCTTCCTCAACCTTCGCCGGCGTAGCGAGCGGTAATACAAAGCCGAAAGCCGCCAACGCGGCGAATGCCAATACGATCTTGCGCATAGTTCCCTCCAAAATTTCCTGAAGCCAATAAACGGCGTCGCAGGACAATCCTTTGGAGGCACGATTGTTCCAATGAAAACGTGATCTGCGTTAAACAGACTTTGATAAATGCAACTCGATTCAGTCCGCCGCGTCCTCGCATGCCCGCCTCACTTGATCTCCAGCCCCAGCGCCTTGACCATCTTGCCCCACTTTTCGACCTCGGCCTTGAAGTAGGTTTCCGCCTGCGCCTGCGATCCTTCGATCGGATCAAAGCCGATCGAGGTGAGTTTCTGCTGCAGCGCCGGATCCTTCATCACCTGTTCGATGGTTTCGTTGAGCTTGGCCGTGATCTCCGGGCTAGTGCCGGCCGGCGCGAACACGCCGACCCAGGACGAAGCTTCGAAGGGATAACCCGCCTCCGCGTAAGTCGGAACGTTCGGCGTGACCGCCGCGCGCTTTGCGCTGGCGACGCCCAGGCCCTTGAGCTTGCCGCTGGCGATCTGCGCCGCCGCGCCGCCGCCCAAGGTCGTCGCCATGGCGTCGATCTGGTTGCCGATGGTCGCGGCGATCGCCGGTGCGCCACCCTGAAACGGCACATGCGTTGCAGAAATCTTGGCGATCTCCTTGAAGAAATACTCGGCCGCGATATGCGAACCGCTGCCGGCGCCGGCTGAGCCGAACGTGATGTTCTTGCCCTTCGCGGCTTTCAGAAAATCGGCAAGGTTGCCGGCCGGATTGCCCAGGCCGGTGACCAGCGCTTCCGGCGACGAGGCCACGATCGCGATCGGCTTCAGGTCGCTCGCCGCGAATCCCTTGTTCGGGCGCAAAGTTTCGTTGATCGCTACCGCCGTGGTGGTCACCAGCAGCGTGTAGCCGTCGGGCGCCGCGCGCGCGACCGCCGCGGCGGCGATGTTACCGCCTGCCCCGCCGCGGTTTTCGACGATGACCGTGCGACCCAGCCGTTCGCTCAAGCCTTTGCCGACGAAGCGCGCCAGCGTATCGGCGACGCCGCCGGGCGCGAACGCGACAACGAAAGTAATGTCGCGTGCCGGATAAGTCTGCGCGCCCGCCTCGCATGAACCCAGCGCGGCCAAAGCGATAAGCGCGTATTGGAAAATCCGCTTGATCGGCATGTCGTTCCCCCTGTCGCGCCCGATTGTTCTGTTTGCAGATGGCGGCGCGGACGGACGAATTGTTCCACCCCGCCCGCGGCTTGACAAGCTGGCGCACGCGGCGCCTGCGGGGTTCCAACCCTTTCAGAAATCACCTACCATCCACGCCGGTCCGGGGGTCATCGGGAGACTCTCGGCCAAGTCGAGGAAAACGTCGACAGCCACGGAGGGGGAAAATGATCGGTCCCAAGGTTACGTATCTTGCGCTCGCCGCATCACTGCTGTTTGCCGGTGCGGACCGCTTG
>DAIMKK010000599.1:0-1867 GCA_036721745.1 Pseudolabrys sp.
CGCTGTGGGACGAAGCTCTCAAGCTGCAGGCCGCCGACAACGATTTCCATCGGCGCGATCTTTGGGAATCGATCAATAGCGGCAACTTTCCGGAATGGGAGCTCGGCATCCAGGCGTTCGATCAAAAGTTCGCCGACAAGCTGCCCTACGACGTGCTGGATGCGACCAAGCTCATACCTGAGGAAGTGCTCCCGATCCGCATCATCGGACGCATGGTGCTCGATCGCAACCCGGATAATTTCTTTGCGGAAACCGAACAGGTCGCCTACTGCCCGGCGAATATCGTGCCCGGTGTCGATTTCACCAACGACCCGCTCTTGCAAGGGCGTCTGTTCAGCTATTTCGACACGCAAAAATCCCGGCTCGGCACCGCGAACTTCCATCAACTGCCGATCAACGCGCCGAAATGCCCGGTAATGAATTTCCAGCGTGACGGGCAGATGCAGATGAACGTGCCTAAGGGGCGCGCCAATTACGAACCCAACAGTCTCAGCCTGCACGGCGAGGAGGGGGGCGCGCGCGAATGCCCAATGACCGGCTTCTCCACCGTCGCGGGCAGGGCCGAGCGCGAGGAACAAGGCGACAAGCTCCGAGTGCGTGCCGAACTGTTCGCCGACCATTACAGCCAGGCGCGGCTGTTCTGGAAGTCGATGACGGAGAGCGAGCAGGCTCATATCGCGTCGTCATTCACGTTCGAGCTTTCGAAGGTTGTGCTCGAACAAGTCCCGCCGCGCATGGTCGCCAACCTGCGCAACGTCGATGAAGAACTCGCAGAGCGCGTTGCCGCCGGCATCGGCATCGACCTGCCCAGAAAGGCCGAAGCCAGGACGAAAGTGCTCGACCTTGACCCGTCACCGGCGCTGTCGATTCAGAAAAATATGAAGAAGACACTGCAAGGACGAAAAGTCGGCATCCTCTATGCCGACGGATCGGACGGAGCGGAGATCAAGGCCGTGCAGAAAGCGATCGAGAAGGACGGCGCCACGGTCTTTCTGGTCGCGCCGAAGGTCGGCGGCGCCAAGCTCAAGGGCGGCACCGTCCTCAGGGCCGACGGTCAACTGGCCGGCTCGCCGTCGCAGTTGTTCGACGCCGTCGCTATCATCTTGTCCGACCATGGCTGCGAGACGCTCATGAATGAGGCCGGCGCTCTGCAGTTCGTCATGGATGCATTCGGACACCTGAAAGCGATCGGTGCGAGCAAGGCTGCCAAGCCTCTGCTCGACAAAGCCGGCGTCGCACCCGATGATGGTGTGATTGGTCTCGGCAAGGATTTTATCGAAGCTGCGCGGATGAGATTCTGGGATCGCGAACCTTCTGTGCGCAAGCTCGCCTGAACCAGAAGGCGGGCCAGCATTTGGCCCACCGACGCTAAAGTTGAATGACGCTCCGGGGTGCTGTGCGTTGAAGTGGCTGGCTGGTCGCGGCCTAACACAAAAAAATGTCAGGTTGCGGCAACGCAATAATTCAAGGTCGCTGCGGGAGGCCATCGATGGAACAAGTGCGTCCAAAAATCATACCTGGACGTACATTCAATTGTTGGTTCCTTTGTGTCGGCGGCTCAACCTTTTGCATCTGAATGTTCGCAAATTAGGGACGCTCTCGAACACGGTGGCGGCAGCAACGAAGCGTGAAGGCGTGATCAAGAGGAAGATATGAGCCGTTCTGGCCAGGACGCGGAGAAACACCTCGTCGGCCGCATCGGATGGATGCGAGCCGCGGTACTTGGGGCCAACGATGGCATCATTTCGACTGCCAGCTTGATCGTCGGGGTTGCGGCAGCGGCCGCGAACCAGAACGCTGTCTTGATCGCGGGCATCGCGGGATTGGTGGCTGGCGCTATGGCGATGGCCGCCGGCGAGTACGTGTC
>DAIMKK010000600.1:0-1867 GCA_036721745.1 Pseudolabrys sp.
TGTATTCCATGACGCCGGATTTGTAGCGATCCTTGCCGCGGACGGTCATCGATTGTTCGTTCATGGGTCTCTCCTCCATTGGCGCTGACGTCCGGACGCAGCCGGCTCGACGCCTCGTCTGATTTATTCCGCTGCCGTTGCCATCGTGCCCATCTGCGGATCGAGTGCACCCGCCCGGTATCGCTTCGCCATCTCGGAGAGCGGGATCACCTTGATCTTGGCCGCGTTGCCCGCGGTTTCGAATTGTTCGAACCGATCGCGGCAGAGGTCGCGCATTGCGTCCATCGCGGGTTTAAGAAATTTTCGCGGGTCGAATTCACTTTTTGTCTGGGCCGCAACTTTCCTGAATGCAGCGGTCATCGCCAACCGGCAATCGGTGTCGATGTTGACCTTGCGTACGCCATGCCTGATGCCGCGCACGATTTCCTCAACCGGCACGCCCCAGGTTTGCGGCATCTCGCCGCCGAATTGATTGAACGCATCCTGTAGGGGCTGCGGCACCGAGGAAGAGCCATGCATCACCAGATGCGTATTGGGCAACCGGCGGTGGATTTCCTCGACCACCTTCATTGCGAGGATGTCACCGTCCGGTTTGCGCGAGAATTTATAGGCGCCGTGCGAGGTTCCCATTGCGATCGCCAATGCATCGACCTTGGTGGCGCGCACAAAATCGACCGCCTGGTCGGGGTCGGTCAGCAATTGATCACGGCTGACTTTTCCCTCAACGCCATGGCCGTCCTCCTGTTCGCCGCCGCCATGCTCGAGCGAGCCGAGCACCCCCAACTCGCCTTCCACCGACGCGCCGATCCAGTGCGCCATCTCGACCACCCGGCGGGTGATATCGACGTTGTAATCATAATCCGCGGCCGTTTTGGCGTCGGCCTTGAGCGAGCCGTCCATCATGACCGACGTGAAGCCGTACTTGATCGCCGTGGCGCATGTCGATTCTTCGTTACCGTGGTCCTGATGCAGACAGAGCGGAATCTGGGGATACATCTCCTCCAGTGCATCGATCATCTTCGACAGCATGATGTCGTTGGCGTAGGAGCGCGCACCGCGCGAAGCCTGGATGATGACCGGCGCGTCGACGGCCGCTGCCGCGTCCATGATCGCAAGGCCTTGTTCCATGTTGTTGATATTGAATGCCGGCACGCCATAGCCATGCTCGGCGGCGTGATCCAGCAATTGCCTTAGCGTAATACGTGCCATCGAAGCCTCCGTGTCATTCTTCGCGTGTGATCCGTCATGCGTAGGTTGCCGTCATCCGCGATCGCGCGATGCAACGCTGGGCCGCCGCAGCGACGGCTCCCGCGGTAATGCCAAATTCGCGATAGAGGGTTTCCGCCGGCGCGGATGCACCGAAGCCCGTCATCCCGACGAATTCCCCCTCATCGCCGAGCCAGCGCGCCCAGTCGCCTTCGATCGCCGCTTCGACACCCACGCGAGGGCCATTTCCAAGAACTTCCGCCCGGTGTTCACGCGACTGCTGCCGGAATAAATCGAAGCACGGCGCCGAAACAACCGCGGCGCGAATGTTGTCCTTGGCGAGCGCCTTTGCGGCCTCGAGTGCGATCGAAACTTCGGAACCTGTCGCGACCAACGTCACATCACGGCCGCCTTCCGGCTCAACGACGACATAGGCGCCGCGTTCCACAAGATTTGTTTCGCTGTTCACCTCACGGAACGTGGGAAGCGCCTGCCGCGACAAGCACAGCACCGAAGGACCGGCTTCCGCCCGCAGCGCGCAATCCCATGCCTCGGCCGTCTCGACGGCATCGCCGGGGCGAAACACCAGCAGATTCGGGATCGCCCGTAGCGACGCGAGATGCTCGACCGGCTGATGGGTGGGGCCATCTTCGCCCAGTCC
>DAIMKK010000601.1:0-1855 GCA_036721745.1 Pseudolabrys sp.
GCGTTGAAGAAGGACGTCTCGCTGGCGACCGGGATCGGCCGTAAGCTGTTTCCGCCATCGGAGGCGGAATTGATCGCGGAGTTGATCCGCCGCGATCTGCCGTATTACGACGCCGCGATCTCGGAAAGTTTCGTGGCTGGCATGAACCAATTCGCCCGCGACGTCGGCATCCTCAGCGGGGATGTGCCCTACGAAAAAGTCGTGGCGACGGAGTTCCGCTCACTCTGGAACGCCTGATGTTGGCGTCAGCGCTGGCCGGCACGCCGGAGCAATACGCCGCCGACATCGACCGCGAGGAAACCAAATGGTCGGCGCTGGTTAAAAAATCCGGCGCGCAGGCAAACTAGTGGTCTAGTTCATAATATTGCGGCGCGATTCAGCCGACGACCAAAGCGGAATGCTCGCTTTGACCTTCGGTGAGCCCGCGCGCCTTCATCCAATCGTAAGTCCGGCCGAACAGCGTCGAGTCGTAGTAGTCGACGTGCTTGTAACGCACGAAGGCTCTGAGCAGTTCGCTCGGCTGCAAGGCGCCGTTGGTATGGGCCGCGACGTGGTGGGCATATTTGTAGAAATCGGCATTGATGAGATCGACCGCCTCGTTCTCCGCGTCGTAATAGGCCTTGCGTTGCTCGGCGCTTAGGTCGGCGGCGATCACTTCGCCGCCGCGATAGAATGACGCCGCTATGATATGAGCGCCGTCCTTGAGGCCAAGGCTGATGAACGGCTCCATCACCGTGACGACGCGATAGGTTCCATCTTTAAGTCCCGCGTAGCGCTTCTGCGGCAGGCCGCCGCGTGCGATGTTGACATGCTTGGTGCCCAGCGCGCTTTCGAGCATCTGCAGCGTGGTGTAATGCGACCCGGTCAACTCCTGCACCACGACCGGAATGTCGGCGAGATCGCGCGGCACTTGCAGCGTCTCATCGAAGGTGATGATCGCCTGCGCCGCCACCGAAGCGCGCAGCGCCGCGATATTGCCGCCGCGCTTGCCTTTCTCCAGCCGGTCGATGCTGGCCCATTCGCAGACATTATAGCTGTCGGCCGAGCCGCAATCGAACATCTGCTCCTTCATGCGCGCCATCACCGGAAATTCGATGCTGTCCTTTTCGCGGTCCGCGTAGCTTGCGATAAAGTGAACGTCGAGCCCGGCTTTATCGAACAATTTTTCCTCGATGCCGACGATGACGGGGAGATCGAATACCGGGTTGTTCGGCGCAATTCTGACGAGGGGCTTGTCCTGGGCCATCGGAATGGTGTCCTTCATGTCGCTAAAGTCACAGCCGCGAAATCTAATGATATCAATTCACCGGCCGACCCGGAAGTCCTAAGGTTGCAGCATCAGTGCGCCGAGATTCCCGCGGCTTTGGCAATTTCCGCGTTGATCTTGAGTTCCTCTTTGACAAACTTGCCGAACTCCCCCGCATTCATCGCCATCGGCTGCACGCCGAGCTTGGCGAGCTTGTCGCGCACCGCGGGCGCTTGCAGCGCCTTTTGAATCTCGGCGTTCAGCTTGTTGACGATGGCGGGCGGCGTCTTGGCGGGGGCAAACACGCCGATCCAGAACCTGTAAGCGGAATTTGGGTAGCCGGATTCAAGCGTTGTGGGGACGTTGGGAAGCGTGGGCGCGCGTGCCGGGCTGCTGACGGCCAGTGGCAGAACCTTGCCGTCCTTGATAAGCGGCAGGGCCGCCGGAACCGGCGCATAATACACGTCGACACGGCCGGTCATGACCTCAACCATGGCTTCCGGGGCGCCCTTGAAGGTGATGGCTTGCGCCTGGAAACCGGCGCTCTGGCGAAACCGCTCCATCGCCAGGTGAATCGGGCTGCCGACGCCGATCGATCCGAACGTGATG
>DAIMKK010000602.1:0-1846 GCA_036721745.1 Pseudolabrys sp.
GGAGCAACATGCACCTATGGCAGCGTCATTCTAGCGGCGGCACCGATGTTCTTCGACCGTCGGCTGCCGCGTATTGGCGACGCCGATCTCTTTCGCCGGCTCGAGCCACTCGGCGAGAAGGCTGCCATACTCGCCATGACACCCGATTCAGGCATTTGGGAATTTCGCGGGCGCAAGCGGATCCATACCCATTCGGCGGCGATGTGCTGGGCCGGTTGCCACCGGCTTGAGGCGATCGCCTCGCATCTCGGTCTCGTCGACCGCGCGCAATACTGGGGCACGACCGCGACGAAGCTCGGCGATGAGTTGCTGACCCGTGCCTGGAACGAGAAGCGCAAGGCCTTCACCGCAGCAGTCGATTGCGATGATCTTGACGCCAGCGTGCTCTTGTTGCCGGAACTGGGCCTAATTGAACCAAATGACCCGAGATTCATCAGTACCGTGGAAGTTATCGAAAAAGAGCTTCGGCGCGAGCAGCACGTCATGCGCTACGTCGGCTCCGATGATTTCGGCCGGCCCGAAACCGCTTTCCTGATTTGCCGATTCTGGCTCATCGACGCGTTGTGGATGATCGGCCGGCGCGATGAGGCGCGTGACATGTTCATTGATGCGCTCAAGCTTCGCAACCGTTACGGGCTCTTGTCGGAGGCCGTTGATCCGAGGACCGGCGCGCTGTGGGGCAACTTCCCGCAGCCCTATTCTATGGCCGGACTGATCTTAACCGCGATCAAGCTGTCGCGGAGTTGGGAGGATCGCTATTGGCGCAGCTCGTCATAGTCTCGAATAGGGTCGCCATTCCCGAGAAAAATACAAAGCCGCGCGCCGGCGGACTGGAAGTCGCCGTGAACGGGGCGCTCAAGCACAAGTCCGGCATCTGGTTCGGCTGGAGCGGGAAGGTCACCACGCGCACCAAGATCGCAACGCAGAAGGTAGTGCACGACAAGATTACCTACATTACAATCGATCTTTCGAAAGAGGACCACCAGGAATACTACAACGGCTTCGCCAATCGCGTGCTGTGGCCGATCCTGCACTACCGCGTTGACCTTGCCGAGTTCTCGCGTCGCGATCTGAGCGGCTATCTGCGAGTCAATGATCACTTCGCGCGCGAACTGCACGATGTGCTCGGGCCAGAGGATCTCGTCTGGGTGCATGATTATCACCTGATGCCGCTCGCCAAGGCGCTCCGCGAGCGCGGCCACAAGAACCGTATCGGCTTCTTCCTTCACATCCCGTGCCCACCGCCGGAAATGCTGACCGCGCTGCCGCACCACGAGCGCCTCATTCCATCGCTCTGCGAATACGACCTTGTCGGCTTCCAGACCGGAGACGACGCCTTCAATTTCAGCCGCTACCTCACGCGCGAATGCGGCCTGCACAGCCACGATTTTAATTTCACCGTTGCCGAGCGGACGGTACGCGTCGATGTCTTTCCGGTCGGCATCGAGACGGCGGCTTTCGCCCGTCTCGCCCACCGTTCGGAGCGATTGCCGTTCGTCCGGCACGTGCTCGAGAGCCTGGCCGGCCGCGCGCTCATCATCGGCGTCGATCGCCTCGATTACTCGAAAGGGATCCGGCATCGGCTTTTGGCATTCGAGCGCTTCCTACAGACGCAGCCCGACTGGCGGGGCAAAGTGACCTATCTGCAGATCGCGCCGAAGAGCCGAACCGAAATCCCAGAATATGCCGACCTGGAGCGGGGGATCGGCGCGGCCGCGGGACGCATCAACGGCGCCTATGGTGAGGCGGACTGGACGCCGATCCGCTACGTCAACCGCGCGCATAGCCGTGCGACGCTCGCGGGACTCTATCGCGGCGCACGCGCCGGGCTCGTGACCCCGTTGCG
>DAIMKK010000603.1:0-893 GCA_036721745.1 Pseudolabrys sp.
CGGGCACGTGGCGGACGATGGTTTCGAACAATGGATTGAGATCGCCCGAACGGACGTCGTCGGTGGGGCCGGCATAACCGGCGCGGCCGCTGGCGTAGAGCGTCGGGAAGTCGAGCTGCTCGTCATTGGCGTCGAGATTGAGGAACAGCTCGAAAATCTCGTCGAGCACTTCGGCGGGGCGCGCGTCTGGGCGGTCGATCTTGTTGACGACGACGATGGGCCGCAGGCCGAGCGCGAGTGCCTTGCCGGTGACGAACTTGGTCTGCGGCATCGGGCCCTCGGCGGCGTCGACCAGCAGGATCACCCCGTCGACCATCGACAGGATGCGCTCGACCTCGGCGCCGAAATCGGCGTGGCCGGGCGTGTCGACGATGTTGATGTGGGTGACGGTGCCGCTCGCATCCGGCCATTCGACGCTGGTGCACTTGGCGAGGATGGTGATCCCGCGCTCTTTCTCGAGGTCGGTCGAATCCATCGCCCGCTCCTCGACTCGCTGGTTGTCGCGGAAGGTGCCGGACTGGCGGAACAGTTGGTCGACGAGGGTCGTCTTGCCGTGATCGACGTGCGCGATGATCGCGACGTTGCGAAGGTTCATGATTTTTCTCGGGAAAAAGTGTGCCGGCGATGTAGTCGCAAGCGGCCCTTGTTGCAATGCAGCATGAAACGCCGCTCCCATTCAATCGTTTGACCAGCAGCAACCAACCAAGGAGGTCGAGCTATGCCTCGGGGTGCCTATACCGGAAAACAGGAACGCAAGGCCGAACATATCGAACACGGCTATGAGAAACGCGGAGTCGGCAAAAAAGAAGCCGAGGAACGCGCGTGGCGCACCGTCAACAAGCAGGACAAGGGCGGCAAGAACGACGGCTCGGGCCGCAGCCGCAGCCGAAGCG
>DAIMKK010000603.1:903-1839 GCA_036721745.1 Pseudolabrys sp.
GCCGCCAAGAAGGGCTGGGAAACCCGCCGCCGCCACGGCAACGGCTGAAGATTAAGCGCCGCGCTCCAGGATTTCGATCGCGCGTTCGACCGCTCGAAGCTCGCTGTGGGCGAGCCGCTGGAGCTTGGCGAGCAATGCCGAGGAGGTCGATGATTGCCCCTCGATATGCTCGCGGCCTTTGTCGGTGAGGCTGAGCGCGAGGCGGCGCCGATTGTTGGGATCCTGGGTGCGCTCGACCAGGCCGGCGCGGACCAGGCTGTCGACCGAACGGCTGACCGCGGGCGCGCCACGGCCGACCTTTTTGGCGACCTGGCCAAGAGTCGCCGGCGCCTGCGAGGCGATCGCCGACATCAATTTGCGCCGCGCCCGCTCGGCGCGTTCGGCCGGCCCGTCCGCGACCCACATCTGGGCAACGCTGTTGAACCGTGACGCGATCGCGCCTGGAGTCGATCCTCCGAACATGGTTGTACGCTAACAAAGTTTCGGGCGAGCGCAACATTGCGTTTGGACATGGGCGGCTCCGTTCACAGCAAAAGGGCAGGACTCACCCTCACCCCGGCCCTCTCCCGCGAGCGGGAGAGGGGGAAGTGGCGCGCAAATGGATTGCTTCGTCCCCCTGATCAGGTCAGGGGTCCTCGCAATGACGCAGCCGATGCGAAGCCGCCCGCCAATCCCGCGCAACGTCTGGGTGCTGGGCTTCGTCAGCCTGCTGATGGACCTGTCGAGCGAGATTTATCACGCATTGCTGCCAGCCTTCATCACGGTCGTTCTGGGCCTTCCCGCGACCGCGCTCGGGGCGATCGACGGCATCGCCGAAGCCACCGCCAGCTTCGCCAAATTATTCTCCGGCCGGCTTTCCGACCGAAGCCTGAAGCGCAAGCCGTGGATCATCGGCGGCTACGGCTTGGCGGCGTTGTCCAAGCCGCTGTTCCCGCT
>DAIMKK010000604.1:0-1838 GCA_036721745.1 Pseudolabrys sp.
CGGCGATTCTCCGTTCGGCAAGCGCAAACTTCTTGATTCCATAAGCTTGCGCACGGGCCGGCCGTCCTGGAAAATACCGTAAATGGGGGGGCCGGCCATGCTGCGAAAATTAGCGCTGATGAGCTTGATCCTGCTGGCGTGCGCAACCTCTGCGCGGGCCGAATATCCCGACCGAACGGTGAAGATTGTGGTTCCGGTGGCAGCCGGCGGCGGTGTCGACGTGATGGCTCGGCTGCTCGCGCAGCGGCTCGGCGAGCGCTTGCACGAGAGCTTCGTGGTTGAGAACCATCCCGGGGCGGCCGGCATCATCGGCAGCAAGGTGGTAATTGCCTCCCCGCCGGACGGCTACACGCTGCTGTACACTCCGAGCAGCCTGTCGCTCTCGGTGGTGGTCCATAAAACACCGCCCTACGACGTGACCAAGGATTTTACCCCGATCATCAACGTGGCGATCAGCCCCTATGCGCTGGTGGTCAACCCGTCGCTGCCGGTTCATTCACTCAAAGAGCTCATCGCTTACGCCAAGGCAAATCCAGGCAAGCTGAGCTATAGCTCGCCCGGCGTCGGCAGCGCGTCGCATCTGGCCGCTGAAATGCTGAAGACCATGGCCGGAATCGAAATGGTGCACGTGCCTAACAAGGGCATGAGTCCGGCCCTGCTCGATTTAATGAGCGGGCAGGTGCAGGTGTTGTTTGCCAGCGTGCCTGCCATCGTCAAGCAGAAACCCGATCGCCTCCGCCCGATCGCCATGGCGGAGAAGAAGCGCTCGGCGTTGCTGCCGGATCTGCCGACAATGGACGCATCTGGCCTGCCTGGATTCGCCGTTGCGAACTGGGCCGGCCTGCTCGGTCCGGCCGGCCTCGACCAGAATATCGTCAAGAAATTGCATGACGAAATCGTCGCCATTCTCGCGGCGCCGGACATGCGGGAGCGGATCAAGCAGCTCGGCTATGACATGATCGAGAGCTCGCCACAGCAATTCGCCGAGGAACTCAAGGCTGACATTGAACGATGGGGCCCGGTGGCTCAACGTGCTGGAATATCGGTGAAATAAGTCGCGCTTCAATACACCCGGTTCAACGGCGGCGCTTTCTCGATCAACGCACGTTCGATATTTTGCCACGCCGAGCGGAAAAGAATGCCCCAGGATTGGCGCGTAACGCCGGCGATGTGCGGGGTGAGCAGAAGCCGCCGTGCGGCTTCGCCGTCGAGTTTGAGCAGCGGATTGTCGGCTACCGGCGGTTCGGTCGAATAAACGTCAACGGCTGCGCCACCGAGACGGCCTGAGCGCAAATGCGCGGCAAGCGCCACTTCGTCCACCACGCCGCCGCGCGAAGCCTGGATCAGCACCGCGCCAGGCTTCATCGATGCGAGTTCGCGTTCGCCGATCAGGCCCTGTGTCGCCGGCAAAAGCGGCACATGCAAGCTCACTACGTCGGCCGCGGCAAGCAGCGCGTCGAGCGCCATGGGTTTGGCGCCGATCGCATCGCCCGCTTTGGCGTCGCGCGGCGCCGGATCGTGGTAGCAGACCCGGCAATCAAGCGCCGCGAAAGCCTTTGCCACCGCCATCCCGATGGCGCCGAAGCCGATGAGGCCAACCAACAGGCCGTCGAGCCCGGCGAGATTGTCCGCCACCATACGGGCGCGGAAGGCGGCGTAGTTGCCGGCCTTGATTTTCGCATCGGCCCAGGCAAATCGGCGCAGCAGCGTCGAGGCGGTGGTCACCACATATTCGGCGACTGCGCCATTGCTGCCGCCGGCCACATTCGCAACCGGAATACCCAGCCGGACGAGTGCATCGCGATCGACGCGGTCGACGCCAGCGCCGGTGATCTGCA
>DAIMKK010000605.1:0-1404 GCA_036721745.1 Pseudolabrys sp.
GCAAGACTTCGGCGGGAGGTCTTGCCCTGGCGAAATCCTCCTCGGTCCACTCCGCCCTGTGATGATCCCCTCAAGACAGTCTGGAAAGCACCCGCTATAACGCCTTCGCAAGAAAATGGAGGAAACCATGATTTTAGAAATGCGTATCTATCGTTGCGTTCCGGGCCGGCTGCCGGCGCTGCTCAAGCGCTTCGAGACCATGACGCTGAAGATATGGGACAAGCACGGCATCAAGCAGGCCGGGTTCTTCACCACGCTGATCGGTGAATCCAACCAGGAACTGACCTATATGCTGGCGTGGGAATCGCTCGCCGATCGCGAGAAGAAATGGGCCGCGTTTCAGAGCGATCCGGACTGGATCGCCGCGCGCGCGAAAACCGAGGAAGACGGTCCGATCGTCGGCAACATCGTCAGCCAGTTGCTGGTGCCGACCTCCTTCTCATCGGTGAAGTGACCGGCATTTTCGAATTGCCTCACGGTCTCGACCACATCGTGCACGCCGTCCGCGATCTCGACGCGGCGGCGGAATTTTATCGCCGCGCCGGTTTCACCGCCGGCGCGCGAAACCGCCATGCCTGGGGCACCCACAACCGCATCGTGCAGCTGAAGAATTGCTACATCGAAATCCTCGAAGTCGCCGAGCCGGAGAAAATCGCACCGCACGGCGCGCGCTCGTTTTCATTCGGCGCCTTCAATCGCGACTTTCTCTCTGCACATGAGGGCTTCTCGATGCTGATCCTCAACAGCAACAACGCGGTCGAGGATGCGCGGTCGTTCGAGGCATCCGGCATCGGTGGCTTCAAGGTGTTCGACTTCGCCCGTGAGGGGGCAAAGCCCGAAGGCACGCCGGTGAAGCTCGCGTTCTCGCTGGCGTTTGCCCGCGATCCGGCATCGCCGAATCTGCGCTTTGCGGTGTGCCAGCATCACTTCCCGGAAAACTTCTGGGATCCGGCGTTCCAGAGCCACGCCAATGGCGCAAGATCGGTGCCCGGCGTGGCGATGGTCGCGGAAAATCCGACCGACCATCATATCTTCCTGAAAGCCTTCACCGGCGTCAGCGACCTGCATTCGAGTTCGATCGGGGTCAAGGCGCGCACCGGCAATGGCGATGTCGAGATCATGGAACAGGTCGCGTTTCGCGACCAGTTCGGCGTTTCACCTCGCGTAAACGGAGAGGGGATGACGCTCAACGCGCTGCGCTTTACGGTCGCCGACATCGCGCAAGCCGAGGCACTCCATCGGCGAAGCGGCATTGCCTCGCGGCGTCACGTCGGACGGCTGGTGGTGCCGCCGGATGTCGCCCATGGCGCAACCCTGATATTCGAGGCCGTTAAATAGGTTGATCCACCTGCCGCCGACCGGCATGGTCGCGCTGGAAAACAAGGATTCCATCTTGAACGCCAA
>DAIMKK010000605.1:1414-1821 GCA_036721745.1 Pseudolabrys sp.
ATATTCGAGACCACGAAAGAGGGTTGATCGCTCCGGCGCTGCCCGGCATGGTCCAGCCGAAATAAGGAAAGAACCTTGAACGCCAATATGTCAGCAGCGCCGGTCGTCACCGCAGGCAAAGTCAAATTCGGCAATGACTTGCCGATTTCGATCATTGCCGGACCGTGCCAGCTCGAGAGCCGCGCCCACGCGCTTGAAGTCGCATCCGCGCTGAAGGAAATCGCGGCGCGCTTAAAGATCGGCCTCGTCTACAAGACCTCGTTCGACAAGGCCAACCGCACCAGCGTGTCGGCGGCGCGCGGCATCGGCCTTGCGCAGGCGCTGCCGATCTTTGCCGAGATCCGCTCGTCGCTGTTGTGGGTGCAGCCCGGTCGCACGTCGGTACTGAAGACCGCCGACGGCATGAC
>DAIMKK010000606.1:0-1816 GCA_036721745.1 Pseudolabrys sp.
CTTAGAACCTGATCCGGGTCATGCCGGCGAAGGGACAGGACATTTCCCATGGAGCGATCGCAGGGCATTGCGAGACTGATCGGCCCGGTATTGTGCGCGATCGGCATCGGCACGTTGACCAACCAGGCGGTCTACCGCGAGATGGCCGGACAGTTCCTGGCCGGCTATCCGTTCATCTATTTTTCCGGAATCCTGGCGCTGGTCGGCGGGCTCGCCATCCTCAATGTGCACCACGCCTGGACGCGCGACTGGCGCAGCCTGATCACCGCCATCGGCTGGTTCATGACATTGGCCGGCGTGTACCGCATCATCGGACCGCAGTTCGTCAACTTCGTCGGCACGGCGGCGGTGTCGCATGCCGGTTTCTTCACCGGCGCCGGCATTGTCCTGCTCACGCTCGGCGGCTTCCTCACGTTCAAAGGCTATGCGGCGTGAGCGTCGCTTCTATCGGCCGGCGCAGGGAACCCGGTTCCTTGCTGCTATGCACTCCGTCGCATTGACACCCCTATCCTTGTGCCTACATTACCTGTTGTTCCGAGGGGTGCCCCGTCAGGGCTGAGAAAAACCCTTTGAACCTGATCCGGGTCATGCCGGCGAAGGGACGGAAATGATGAACCCACCGCAAGTTCGCGCAGGCGCTCCCGCATCCGTCAGCGTCATCGGCGCAGGAATCGCCGGCACCTGGCAGGCGATGATGTTCGCCAAAGCCGGCTGCAAGGTCACGCTCTACGAACGCAGCGACCCGTCGCTGACGCAAGCCACCGGCCATTGGGCGGGCGGCATGCTGGCGCCCTATTGCGAGGGCGAGACCGCGGAATATTTGATCACCCGCCTCGGCCTGCGTTCGCTTGATCTGTGGCGCGAGACGCTGCCGCAGGCGCGGTTCAACGGCTCGCTGGTGGTCGCGCATGCGCGCGACCGCGCCGACATCGTGCGTTTCGACCGGCTGGCCGGCCCGCACCGGCACGTCGACGCCGCCGAGCTCGCCGAGTTGGAGCCCGTGCTGGCTGGGCGCTTCCCGGACGGCCTGTACTTCGAGCGAGAGGGCCATCTCGATCCGCGCCAGGCGCTGCCGACCTTGCACGACGCGCTGCGCGCTTCCGGTGTCGCGATCGAATTCAATTCGGCGGCCGCGCCGAACGATCTCGACGGTACGGTGATCGACTGCCGCGGCATCGCCGCGCGCGACGATACCTGCCCCGATCTGCGCGGCGTCAAGGGCGAGATCATCATCGTTGAAACGGCGGAGATCGCGTTATCGCGTCCGATCCGCCTGGTCCATCCGCGCTGGCCGCTTTATATCGTGCCGCGCGCCGGCAACCGGTTTCTGATCGGCGCGACCTCGATCGAAGCCGACGACGACCGCGTCAGCGTGCGCTCCGCGCTGGAACTGCTGACCGGCGCCTATGCCGTGCACCCCGCCTTCGCCGAAGCGCGCATCGTCGATCTCGGCGCCGCGCTCCGCCCGGCCTTCCCGGACAATCTGCCGCGCGTCACCGTCGACGAGCATCGCATCACCGTGAACGGACTTTATCGTCACGGTTTTCTGCTGGCGCCGGCGGTCGCCGAAGTCACCGTCGCGCACGTGCTCGGCGGTCGCACGGATACCGAGGTGGTGCGATGCTCGTGATCGTCAATGGCGAGCGCACCGAGATTTCGGCGACCGACCTGCGCGGCCTGCTCGGCGAACTGGATTACGCAGGCGCGCATGTCGCCATCGCTGTGAATTATCAGGTGGTGCCGCGCGCGCGTTGGGGCGACACCGCATTGAGCGGCGGCGATCAGATCGAAATCATCACGCCGCGACAGGGTGGCT
>DAIMKK010000607.1:0-1812 GCA_036721745.1 Pseudolabrys sp.
CAGTTCGCTCAGCGCGACCGGCAACAGTTCCAAATTATGCGGTTCGTGGAAGTCGGCGGCGGAGAGCTTGACCTTGCTCTTCTCCTTGTTGGCCTGCGCGAGCGACATCTCGCCTTCCTTCACCGCGCGGTGCAGCAGCAGCCAGGACGCGAGCTGCATCAGCCGCGTGGTCAGCCGCATGCTTTCGGTGGCGTAAGCGAGCGCGGCGGCGCGCTCGAGCTTCTTGGATTCTTGCCGGCCGGGACCGTCGAGATAAGTCGCGGTCTCTTCCACCAGCGCCATGCCGTCACGGAACAGATCGGCAAAGACTTGCGAATTGGCGAGCCGCGCGCCGAACGACACCGGCTGCAATTCGTTCATCGACTTTTCAGCCATACGCTACGCCTCACCCCTGCCGGGA
Source organism: Pseudolabrys sp. (assembly GCA_036721745.1). Lineage (GTDB taxonomy): Bacteria > Pseudomonadota > Alphaproteobacteria > Rhizobiales > Xanthobacteraceae > Pseudolabrys. The sequence continues at coordinate 401 of DAIMKK010000607.1, forward strand.
CTGTTACGCGTCCCGTGTCTGGATCAGCATCGCTCTCTCCGGCCCGATATGTCCAGACCGGGATCGGGAAACTTTGCGACATAGTTGCTGCACAAGCTTAAGATCGCGGCCACCATAGCGGCCGCGACTGTCCCGAAATGAGACAAAAAAAGAGCCGCCGTTGCCGGCGGCTCGAAGTTGATAACAGGGAGGCGTCAAACAGAGTGGACAGGAGCCACTCAATGTCCACGAAGATGGACGTTCATAGTAATGATCCAGAAGCCTTAACGACGTGTTAAGAAGTTGCATCCAATGCGAGATTTTTGCGCAGACGCGAAAACGGTGCGCGCTTACCGTTTGAAAAACTGGTCGGCCGCCGAGCGCGACGCCCGCTTGCTCGCCATGTCCGCCTCCAGCCGCGAAATCTCGTCGTGCATAAGCTGAACTCGCGCGGCCAGCTCCTCCACCGAGAACAGGCTCAGGTCCTGCCCGATCTCGTGCACGACCTTTTTCTTCGGCTTGTCGTCGTCGTCGATGGCTGCCATGGCCCGCCTCCCAGCAAAATCTAGCCGCCGCCAAGCGGGTTGTCACATCGCTACCGCCCGCCTAAACAGGCGCCCTGCCCTTTTTGAACCGAGGATTCGATGACCGCACTTCCGACCAGCATGACGGCCATCGCCATCAAAGCCCCCGGCGGACCCGAGGCGCTGGTGCCGGAAAAACGCGCGGTTCCCACGCCCGGCCAGGCTGAGATCCTGGTGAAGGTCGCGGCCGCCGGTGTCAACCGGCCGGACGTGATGCAGCGCCAGGGCCTCTATCCGCCGCCGCCCGGCGCACCGGATATTCCGGGCCTGGAGATCGCCGGCGAGGTCGTCGCGTTGGGACCGGACGTCAAGCGCTGGAAAACCGGCGACCGCGTGATGGCGCTGGTGGTTGGCGGCGGCTACGCCGAATATTGCCTCGCGCACGCAAGCCACGCGCTGCCGATCGGCGGATTGTCGATGGTCGAGGCCGCGGCAATCCCGGAGACCCTCTTCACCGTCTGGCACAACATGGTGGAGCGCGGCGGTCTCAAAAGTGGCGAAACTTTTCTGGTGCATGGCGGCACCTCTGGGATCGGCACCACCGCGATCCAGCTCGCCAAGGCGCTCGGCGCGCGCGTCATCGCTACCGCCGGCTCTGAGGAAAAATGCGCGGCTTGCCGCAAGCTCGGCGCCGACGTGGCCATTAACTATAAAACCGAGGACTTCGTCGCGGCCACCAAGGCGGCCACCGCCGACAAGGGGGCCGACGTTATACTCGACATGGTCGGCGGCAATTACATCGCGCGCAATTACGAGGCGGCCGCGGTGGAAGGCCGCATTGTGCAGATCGCATTCCAGGGTGGACCGAAAGCGGAAGTCAATTTCATGCGCATGATGCTCAAGCGGTTG
>DAIMKK010000608.1:0-1808 GCA_036721745.1 Pseudolabrys sp.
GTGTGCTCGAACTGGGCCGACAGCGAGCGGTCGCGCGTCACCGCGGTCCAGCCGTCGGACAGCACCTTCACATGCGGGCGGCCGATGTTGATCATCGGCTCCACGGTGAAGAACATGCCGGGCTTAAGCACGATGCCTTCGCCCGGGCGCCCGACATGGACGATGTTGGGCTCGTCGTGGAACAGGCGGCCAAGACCGTGGCCGCAAAAGTCGCGCACCACGCTCATGTGCTGGGCTTCCACGTAGCTCTGGATCGCGGCGCCGATGTCGCCGGTGGTCGAACCCGGGCGGATGGTGGCGATGCCGCGCATCATGGCCTCGTGCGTCACCTCGATCAGCCGTTCGGCGCGGCGCGGAATTTCGCCGATGGCAAACATGCGGCTGGAATCGCCGTGCCATCCGTCGAGAATCAGCGTCACGTCGATATTGACGATGTCGCCCTCTTTAAGCGGCTTGTCGCCGGGAATGCCGTGGCAGACCACGTGGTTGAGCGAGGTGCAGGTCGATTTCTTATAGCCGCGATACATCAACGTCGCCGGCAGGGCGCCGTGATCCATCGCGTAGTCGAACACCAACCGGTCGATTTTCTCGGTCGGCACGCCCGGCTGGACATGCTCGACGAGCATATCGAGGCAGTGCGCGACCAATTGCCCGGCCTTGCGCATGCCTTCGAAGGCGGCGGGGCCGTGGATCTTGATCTGGCCGGTCTTGCGGAGGGGGGCGACGGCGGCGTCGACGTAGGTCATAGGCGATAATGTAAGGCTTGCGGCGAACGGCGCAAGCGCGGGCTTTCCCGAGGAACTAAGCGATCTTGCCGCCCAGTTCGTCCTCGATATGGGCGCGGATGATGTCATCGAAAGTGGCCTCGACCTTGAAGCCGAGCGCAACCGCGCGGCGCGCGTCGAAGCGCTGCGGCCAGCCGGCGACGATGCGTTCGACTAGTTCGTCCGGTGCGCGTTTGATACGCCCGGTGACCTTGTCGCCGGCGATGCGGCGCAAGGCGGCGATCTGCTCACCGACCGTGCAGCACACGCCAGGCATGGTGAGGTTGATACGGTCGCCCAGTTGCGCGCGCGTCAGTCCGGCGGCGTGGATGAGAAATCCGACCGCCGAGCGCGGGCTGGCATGCCAATGCAGCACGCTGTCGGCAACCGGCAAGATCGCCTCCTGCCCGGCCAGCGGTTCGCGGATGATGCCGGAAAAGAAGCCCGACGCCGCTTTGTTAGGCTTGCCAGGCCGCACCACGATCGACGGCAGCCGGATGCCCACGCCCTCCAGGAAGCCGCATCTTGTGTAGTCGGCGAGCAGCAGTTCGCAGATCGCCTTCTGCGTGCCGTAGGACGTGAGCGGCGTGAGATGGAAGTCGTCGGCAATCGCCTCCGGAAACGGCGCGCCGAACACCGCGATCGACGAGGTGAACACGAGTTTCGGCTTGTAGCCGCCGCCTGCGGTGCGGATTGCCTCGATCAGCGCACGAGTACCGTCGAGATTGACGCGGTAGCCCTTCTCGAAATCAGTTTCCGCTTCGCCCGATACTACGCCGGCGAGGTGGAAGATCACCTCCGGCCGCTCCGAGATCGCTTTTTCTGCAACACCCGGCGCGGCGAGATCGGCAGCCCGGGTTTTCACGTGATCGGAAAAACCCGCGGGTCGCGCTGGCGCGACGATGTCGATCAACGTCAACTTATCGATCGGCCGGTCGCCGAGCGCCCGGTCGATGACCAGCCGCGTGGTAAGCTTGCGGCCGATCATGCCCGCCGCGCCGGTGATCAGGATGTGCATTTAGGGCCTCGTTTCTACTTTGTCGG
>DAIMKK010000609.1:0-1805 GCA_036721745.1 Pseudolabrys sp.
AGAGCAAGGGCGTGCCGGTGTTCTGGGTCGGCCTGCCGTCGATCCGCGGCACCAAGTCCACCGCCGACGCGGTCTATCTCAACGATCTCTACCGCGCCCGGGCCGGGCGCGCCGGCGTGAACTATATCGACGTGTGGGACGGATTCGTGGACGAGGCCGGCAAGTATTCGAACTTCGGCCCCGATTATGAAGGCCAGATGCGAAGGCTGCGTTCGAACGACGGCGTTTATTTCACCAAGTCAGGTGCCCGCAAACTCGCGCATTATGTCGAGCGCGAAATACGCCGCTATATGAGCAATCGCGGGCCGGTGGCGCTCCCTGTTGGGCCGGTCGGGCCCTTGCCTGGTGACGCGAAATCGGCCGTGCGGCCGGTGGCCGGTCCGGTAGTGCCGTTGACCGTAACACCGGGAAATTCCGAGGAACTGCTGGGCGCTAGCAGCGCTCAACCTCTGCATAGCGACTCCACCGCCAACAGCGTGCTGGTCAAGGGCGAGCCGGTACCGGCCCCGCCGGGACGCGCCGACGATTTCGTCTGGCCACCGGGCAGCGGCGGCAAGAGTGACGTTCCGGCGGCGAGTGCGCCCACAGCACCTGCGGCGGCCGCGGCGCCGCCGCCCAAGGCGGTCGCCCGGACCGAGCCGGCCGCTGCGGCGATTGAAGAACCCAAGCGCGGAGCTTCCGCGAAGACACCGCAGCCCGGCGGCGCCAAGCCTCGCATCGAGCAACGGGTGGAAACCAAGCCGCGGTCGCCGCAATCCGATGCGCCGCGCCCACCGGGGTCGATCCCGCGGTCCGGTGGTTTCTACGGCTGGCAGCGGTAAGAGCCGCTTAACGCGGCAGCGTCGTCGAGCCCATCAGGAACTTGTCGACCGCGTGCGCGGCTTGGCGGCCTTCGCGGATCGCCCACACCACCAGCGATTGGCCACGCCGCATGTCGCCGGCGGCGAAGACCTTGGGCACCGAGGTCAGATAGGCGTTGGTGTCGGCATTGATATTGCCGCGTTGATCGAGGGCCACGCCAAGCGCGTTGATCATGCCCTCGTGCACCGGATGCACGAAACCCATGGCGAGCAGCACAAGGTCCGCTTCGATCTCGAACTCGGTTCCCGCCACCGGCTTGAACTTGTCGTCCGCGTGCACGCAATGCAGCTTCTTGACCTGGCCGTTCTCGCCCGAGAATTTCTGCGTCAGCACGGCGAACTCGCGCTCGACGCCTTCCTGATGGCTTGACGAGATGCGCAGCTTGAGCGGCCAATCCGGCCAAACCAGCATCTTGTTCTCGTGCTCGGGCGGCTGCGCCATGATCTCGAAATTGGTCACCGACACCGCGCCCTGGCGGATCGACGTTCCGATGCAGTCGGAGCCGGTATCGCCGCCGCCGATCACCACGACCTTTTTGCCCGTGGCGAGAATCGGTTCGACTTTGCCCTGCGGCTCGTTGCTCACGCGCCGGTTTTGCTGCGGCAGGAAATCCATGGCGAAATGAATGCCCTTGAGCTCGCGGCCGGGCACCGGCAGGTCGCGCGGCTTCTCGGCGCCGCCCGCGAGTACGACGGCGTCGTGCTCCTTGAGCAGTTTCTCGACCGGTACATTGACGCCGACATCGGCGCCGTAATGAAACTGCACGCCCTCCGCCTGCATCTGCTCGACGCGGCGCTCGACGTGAATTTTTTCCATCTTGAAGTCGGGAATGCCGTAACGCAGCAGGCCGCCGGCCTTGGCCCAGCGCTCATAGACATGCACGTCGTGTCCGGCGCGCGCGAGCTGTTGCGCGCAAGCTAAGCCGGCCGGCCCCGAGCCGACGA
>DAIMKK010000610.1:0-1264 GCA_036721745.1 Pseudolabrys sp.
GATATGCCCTCACAAGATCAATCTTCTCCGCGTGGCGCACCTCCGGATTTGACGTCAGTGTTTTCGTGCGACCGTTTTCTTGGCGGGCTTTTGTTCGCGGCGCTCGAGGGCGTCGATCGCCACTTCCCCGGCGCGGTCGATATGGTCGATGCTGGCGCGGTAGGCGCCGTCGGCGTCGCGGCGCTCGATGGCATCGACGATCCTGCCGACCTCGGCGAGCGCGGTCTTGAAGCGCCCGACCAGGATTTCGGCGCGCAACAGGCGGATGCGGTTATGCAATTGGACGAGCACGCGGCGAAGGACGCGGTTGCCGCATCCGGCCAGCAGCACTTCGTAGAACTTGCTTTTCAGATCGAGCATCAGCTCGGATGAATTGGCAGTTTCCGCTTTCTTGAGCTCGCGCAGGGCCTGGCGCAGTTGCGCCACTTCGGCGTCGCTCGCGCGCCGGGTAAACAGGCGCGCCGCGAGGCCTTCGAGCGTGGCGCGCATTTCGTAGATCTCACGCGCCTCGTCGACGGTGATCTGGGCTACGATCGGTCCCCGGTTCGGCACTAGCGTGACTAACTCCTCGGCTTCCAATTGTCGCAGCGCCTCGCGCAAAGAAGGCCGGCTGACCCCGAGCATTTCGCACAATTCGCGCTCGATCAGCCGCTCGCTCGCATGGAAACGGCCTTGCGTGATGGCCGTGCGCAGCCGGGTTTCGATTTCGGTCCGCAACGGTGCGGCCAGCGCCAGAATTTCAAGTTCACCCTTCATGGTCGCCACTTTGTCAGGTTACCAGATAATCAGTCAATCGAGTTGATCGGCCCTCCCGGCTTCGCTAGTCTGGGGCGCCGCCCGTGAGCCGCCGCCAGCGGCGCCGGCGGGACGCCAACAGTGAGCCGCGATGGCGAAGCATCAAAAAGTCCATTTGCGGAGTGGGAGGAACATCATGAAATTCAGGCTCGCACTGGTATCTCTGCTTATCATTTATGCCTCGGCCGCCTTCGCGCAGGCCGATCCCACGGCCGGCTACCCCGACCATCCGGTGCGCGTGGTGGTGCCGTGGTCGGCCGGCGGCGGTGCCGATATTTTCGCGCGCCTGATTGCCGAGAAACTCAACGATCGCCTCGCGCGAGCGCGTGCACGGCTGGCTGTACCTGGTCGACAAGCTCGGCGCGGACGGTTTTTCCGAAGTCGACGAACGGGTTGCGGTGACGGTCAGCGCGCAGATCGCGGTGGCCTACGAAAACCTGCTGCTGTACGAGGAAATCAAGCGCCACCA
>DAIMKK010000610.1:1274-1802 GCA_036721745.1 Pseudolabrys sp.
ACTTCATATCGCGCTGGGCCAGCCGTTCCTGGTCGAGAACCGTCCCGGCGCCTCGGGCAATATCGGTGCGTCGACGGTCGCTCGGGCGACGCCGGACGGTTACACCATCATGATGGGCTCGTTGGCGCTGGCGACCAATCCGGCGTTGTACAAGTCACTCGACTTCGATGCGACCAAGGACTTGGCGCCGATCACGCTGGTGGCCAACAGCGCGTATATGCTGGTGATCAACCCGGACGTGCCAGCGAAAAACGTCAAGGAGCTGATCGCGCTCGCCAAGAAAAATCCCGGCAAGATGACCTACGCGTCGGCCGGCACCGGCAGTCCGTTCCACATCGCGGCCGAGCTATTCAAGCTGCAGACCGGCGTGAACATTCTTAGCGTGCCGTATAAAGGCGGCGGGCCGGCGGTGGCCGACGTCATTGGGCACCATGTCGACATGGCATTCGCCAACCTGGCCGTGGTGATCGGGCAGGTGAAAGCCGGACAGCTGCGCGCTCTGGCGGTGACCACCGCCAAGCGCACCGC
>DAIMKK010000611.1:0-1791 GCA_036721745.1 Pseudolabrys sp.
CTCAAGCACATGAACATCGTGTGGACGCCGGAGACGGTGGCGAAAATGTTCGAGGTCGGCCCGATGACCTACACGCCCGGCACCAAGATGCCGGAGCAGACGATCGGCTCGGCCGAGGACCGCAAGGCGCTGGTGGAGTTTCTGGCGAAGGCGACCAAGAAGAAGTGACTTAGCTCTCGCCCTTCTGCTCGCGCTCGCGCAAGTAATCTTCCGTCGTGCGCACCTTCGGGCGCGGTGTGGTGGCGAATGGATCGAAATTGTCCGCCACCATCGCGTTGACGCGACAGTCGGCGCACATCTTGATGACGTCGAGCCGCTTCTGGGAGTCCTTGAACATCCAGTGCTTGCCTTCGAGCTTTGCCACTACGCGCTCGACCGTGCTTTTCACGCCGAACGGCTTGCCGCAGCGGATGCACTCGAACGGCTCTTCCTGCTTGATGATGCGGCTCATCACGGTAGCGCTACGGAAATCGAGCTGCGGCTTCAGGCTGATGACTTTCTCGGGGCAGGTCGCCTGGCAGAGGCCGCACTGAACGCAGGCGTCTTCTGCGAAGCGCAGCATCGGCTTTTCGGGATCGTCCGACAGCGCGCCGGTCGGGCAGGCCGAGACGCAAGAGAGACAAAGCGTGCAGCCCGCGACATTGACCTCGACGGTGCCGAACGGCGCGCCCTGCGGCAGCGGCACGATATCGATCGGGGCCGGCGCCGCCGCGTGCAGCTCGCGCAAGGCATGCCGCACCACGTCGCGCTTGAGGCCTACGGCCGAAAAGGTGGCCGGCTTGGCCGCGCCGTCCATGGATAAAATCGCGCCCAAGGCGTTGCCGAGCGCGTCCGGATCGTCGGTTTCGATTGTCGAGACGCGCGCGCCGCTAAAGCCGAGACCGGACAGGATCGGCTGCGCCAGCGCGATGGTCTTGGCGAGGCCGGCCACATCGTGGCGCGGTTTGGCGCGAATGAGAAAGCGCACCGCCGACGCACCGTAAGCCAATGACGCCGCCACCGCTTCCAGTCCGACCTGCGTGACCTCGTTGACCTGTACCGGCAGCACGTTCGCCGGCAATCCATCGCCATGCCGGGCCAGCGCGTCGATCAGCTCAAGGCCGTGCTCGCCGTCGTGGAACAACACAATAGCCTGCTTGCCGCCGGCTTCGCGGTAGCCGCCGAGCAGCGCGCGCAGCTTGCGCAACAGCGCGTCGGACGGCGGCAAGGCATAGGCCGCGGCGCCGGTCGGGCAGGCGGCGGCGCATTGGCCGCAGCCGGCGCAGATGTGCGGATCGATCGCCACATGATCGCCGTTGGGCGCAATGGCGCCGGTCGGACAGAGATCGAGGCAGCGGTGGCAGCCGACGATCTTGGAGCGCGAATGCGCGCACAGATCCTCGGTAAACGTAATGTAGCGCGGCTTGTCGAAGGTGCCGGTGAGATCGCGCGCCTTGAGTACCGCGCGCAATACCGCGGCGGGATCGCCGGGATCGGCACGCAAATATCCGTCGCGCAGATCGGCGGCCGGGAACAGCGGCGCGCCGCCGGACAAGTCGATCACGATGTCGCAACGCGAAGTCGCCCCATTGCGCGCCGGCCCAAATGTGAGTTCGCCGCGCGAGGACGGATTGGGCGCGGCATAGTCGTCGACCGTCAGCTCGAAGGCGCCGAGATAGCCCTTGGCCTGCCGGATGCTGCCCTTTACCACCGGGAAGTCGGTCACCCGCAGCGGCGGCATGTTGCTGGGCGGCTTGATCAGCACCGTGACGTCGAGATGATCTTTCAGCAGATTGGCGGCTTCGATCGCCT
>DAIMKK010000612.1:0-1787 GCA_036721745.1 Pseudolabrys sp.
ATGGCCTGCGCCACCGTCTCGGCCACCACGAAAGCCACACCATCGCCGAGCCAGCGCACGCGATCCTCCGCCAGGATCCGGTAGCGCGGTTTGTATTGCGGCGAGCCGTCTCGGCGCTTGAGGCCGCTCGGCACGGGGAGATCGCCATAGCCGGCGGCTTTCACGTCGGCCGCGGTGAGAACACACAGGACCCCCGGCGCAGATTTGGCCGTCGCGGTGTCGATCGATTTGATCTTGGCGTGCGCGTGCGGCGAGCGCAGCACCACGCCATGCGCCATGCCGGGCAGCTTGATGTCGTCGGTATAGCGGCCGGCGCCCTGGATCAGCCGCGGATCCTCGAAGCGCGAGACGCCTTGACCGATTGCGAATTCGCCCATGGAATCGTTTTACCCGTCGATTTCAGGAATCACCGGACGGTGACGAGAAAGGAAGGAGGCTCGGGCTCTCAGCCCTTTTTTAGTTTTTCCGCCACACGCGGTGCGAAATAAGTCAGCACGCCATCGGCGCCGGCACGCTTGAAGGCTGTCAGGGTTTCCCACATCGCGCGTTCGCCGTCGAGCCAACCGTTGTTCGCCGCCGCCATGATCGCCGCGTATTCGCCCGACACTTGATAAGCGAAAGTCGGCATCGCGAAAGCGTCCTTCACGCGCTGCACGATATCGAGATAGGGCAGGCCGGGCTTGACCATGATCATGTCGGCGCCTTCCTCGATGTCGAGCGCGACTTCGCGCAGCGCCTCGTCGGTGTTGCCGTAATCCATTTGGTAGGTGCGCTTGTCGCCGGTCAGCGTCTTGGAGGAGCCGACCGCGTCGCGGAATGGGCCGTAGAAGACGGACGCGTATTTCGCGGCATAGGCCATGATCGACACGTCGAGGAAATTTTCCGCATCTAACCCCTTGCGAATGGCGCCGACGCGCCCGTCCATCATGTCGGAGGGCGCGATGATGTCGCAGCCGGCCTGCGCCTGCACCACCGCTTGCTTGACCAGCACGGCGACGGTCTCGTCGTTGAGGATTTCGCCGTCGCGCAGCAACCCGTCATGGCCGTGGCTGGTGAAGGGATCGAGTGCGACGTCGGCCAAAAGGCCGATCTCCGGTACTTCCTTCTTGATAGCGCGCAAGGCGCGGCAGACCAGATTGTCCGGGTTGAGCGCCTCGCTGCCGGCCTCGTCGCGCAAGCTCGGATCAGTATAGGGGAACAGCGCGAGGCACGGGATGGTCAGCTTGGCGGCGCGGGTCGCCTCGCGCACCGCCTGGTCGACGGAAAGCCGCTCGACCCCGGGCATCGAAGGGATCGCCGCGCGTTTGTTGTCGCCGTCCATGATGAACAGCGGCCAGATCAGATCGTCGGTGGTCAGTTGGTTTTCGCGCACCATGCGGCGGGCCCATTCGCTGCGGCGGTTGCGGCGCAGGCGGGTGGGCAGGTCGAGGCGGTCGGTATCCGCAGGCTGAGGTTCGACGGGCGTCAGGCGGGTGCGGGCTTCGATGGGACGGCCGAATTTGATTGCCATTGAGGGTCTCCGTGGCCTCTTTTTAGCCGGTCCGGGGACCGCCCGCTACCCGCCCGTTTGGCCACCCTTAACCGCCGTTGACGGGGCTAAGGCCGCCTTCTATCGGTCGAGGCCATGGACTTCACCCTCACCGAGGAGCAACGCGCCTTCCAGGCGACCGCGCGGCAATTCGCCCGCGACGAGATGGCCCCGCACGCGCGCGACTGGGACGAGAACGAGACCTTCCCGGTCGAGGCGCTGCGCCAGGCGGCGGCGCTCGGCTTCGGCGGCATTTACG
>DAIMKK010000613.1:0-1784 GCA_036721745.1 Pseudolabrys sp.
GCCAATCGCGCGTGATCGGACTGGCGTCGTCGAGCTTGATGGTGGTGAACGGCTGGTACGGATCGTGCACCGCGCTGGTCATGCCGAGCATCTGGCTCCATGGATCAAGCGGCTTGAAGGTGTGCATCGTGGCATGGATCACGACGGTCGGCTTGCCATCCCGCGTAATGCGCAGGAGGTTTTCGTACTCGGCGGGATCCTGGCCGTTGTAGGAGATGTCGTAGACGATGGCGTCGAAGCGGTCGCCGAGCTTGGGATCCTTGAGCACCTCGCGGCCAAAGCGCGTGGTGATCTCGACATTTGAAAAGCGCGCGATGCCGCCGGTGACGATGGGGGCGAGCTTCTTGAAATCGTGCGCTTCGCCGCCGGTGATGAAGAGCACCGCGAGCTTCTTCGCGGGCTGCGATGCGGCGGGCGTTCGATCCTCCGCAGATGCAGCAGATGCGACGGCGGAGAGAAACAATAGAACGATCAAGCCGAAGTGTCTGAACATGTGCAGCAGATATACCCCGTGTCGGATACGTCGGCCAGTTACAGCGGCACGACCGATTGCTCGCGCTGCGATTTCAATGCGGCGGTAAAGAGCCGATGGCTGAGCGCCGTCTCTTCGGGCGTCACCGGCGCGACCGTCACCAATGTCCACGGCATGGCACGAAGCAATCGGGGAAGCCGAACTCGAAATTAGCGCCGGTGATCGTCTTGAACGGCGGCTCGTAGCCGACCTGAATGCGCTGCCAGTTCTGCTCCTTGCCTCGATATTCGAGCACTTCGAGCACCTTGGGCTCGCGGGTTGACCATCGCGCCGAGGCCGTGGTCCCGTAGATTTCCACATACCACGTGTTCCGTTCGCCGGGCGCGATGCGAAAGGTTTTCAACGTCCAGGGGAAGGTCTGGCCGGAAGCGTCGGCCGTGTTGGAGAGGAGCGTCGCGTTGTCCCACGTGTCGCACGGCGCCGTGCCGCCCTTGCCGTCGGGGCGCTGCGCGAAGATCTTCGACAGCACCGCTCGCGTGTCGCGCGGCACAAGGCCGGCGCGGAAGGGGACGTGGCAGACGTGCATGCCCAGGTCGCCCATGCAGCCATATTCGCCGTTGGTGCTCGCCTGGCGCTTCCAGTTAACGGCCTTGTTCGGATCGAGATCGCTGGAGTGCAGGAAACCGGTCGCGACTTCGATGATGCGCCCGAACGCGCCGGCGTCGAGCATGTCGCAAATCTTCTGCGCGCCAGGATAGAACGGAAACTCCGAGGAGCAGCGCACGAAAACATCCGGCCGGTTCCGGCACGCGGCGAGGATCGCGTCATTCGCGGCCAGGTCGATGCCGAAGGGCTTTTCGCCGAAGAGATGCTTGCCGGCCTCGATCGCGGCGACGTACATCTCCTGGTGCAGGTGGTGTGGCACCGCGATGTAGACCGCGTCGACGGCATCGTTTTTAAGAATCTCGCGCCAGTCGGTTGTGGTTTGCTTGATCGATGGAAAGTTCGACGTGAACCAGTTGAATGAAGACGCGCGCCCGCTGGCGAGGGCGACGATTTCCGGCTTGGCAACTGCATCGACTAAGGTCGCCCAGCGCGCCGTCGCCGCCGCGAATTCCCTGCCCATTAGCCCGCCGCCGATGATGCCGAAACGGATTGTTTTCATACGAAGAAATAGGAACCACAGATGAACACGGATAAGAAACAAATTCTTTATCGGTGTTCATCTGTGTTCATCTGTGGTTTCAATCAGTAGCCCAGTTCTTTCTCCGTCTCCGCGATCGCCTCATCGATGATGTCCATCCCCTTCAAA
>DAIMKK010000614.1:0-1776 GCA_036721745.1 Pseudolabrys sp.
GAAGGTTGCGGCGAGCGTCATCGGCCCCAACGTACCAGGCGCAGCCTCACTTCGTCCTCGCAGGCGGCGTCCCCGCAGGAGGCCGGAATGATCTGATAGGTCCAGCCGCGGTCGTCGAGTTCCGGATAGAGAAAGATGGGCTCGTGATCGAGGCGGCCGGTGAGGACGGCGTCAGCCTCTTCGCTGTCAACCAGCGGCAATGTTTCCACCGCCGGTTGGGGCGGCGGCAGTCCGCGAACGTCGATGTGGATTACCTCCGTCGTGCGCCATTTCCGCGACCCGCCCTCCGGTCCGGTGCGATCGCAGCTCACGGTATTGCTCCGTGCTCGCCGAACAGCTTTGCGGTGAGCCGCCGTGCTAGGGCGGCGGCCGCAAGCCTGCGGTAGTGGGCCGAGGCGACCGTAGTGCGCATCGGCTGAACCTGCTTTTGTACCAGCTTGTCGAGGCATTGCAGCGCGTCGTCATCGATCGGGTGTCCGCTGAAGACATCGGTGCCGGCGAGGAGGAACGGACGCGAATTGGTTCCGGTAATCCCAACGCGGAACTCTTTGACGGCTCCATTGGCAACGGCGAGCGCCACTGCGACGCCGGCAAGCGGGAAGTCGATGGCACCGCGCGTGCGGACCTTGGCATAGGATGACGGCGGCGGATCGAGCGGCAAATGCACGGCGACCACGAGCTCCTGGGCGCCAAGCGAAAGATGCGCCTTGCCGTCCTCGATGTAGATGTCGCTCAGCGGGATGCGCCGGCGGCCAGTCGGTCCCGCGATTTCCACTTCGCCACCGAGCACCATCAGCGCTGGCGCCAGATCTCCGCTGAAGGCGGCGTGACAGCGCGCGCCTTGCGGCGCCACATGGCAGATGTCGCCCTGGTGCTTGAGGCAGAAATGATTGGCGCTGCGCCACCATTGGCTCTGATTGTAATAGATGCAGCGCGTGTCGAGGCAAAGGTTGCCGCCGACCGTTGCCATCACACGATGGCCGGCGCCAGCGATGGCCTCGGCGGCCTCGGCGGCCGCGCGATATTTCCGGCGGATGACCGGTGCTTCGGCAAACGTGGCGACGGTGACGCAGGCCCCGATGTGCACGCCGGCGTCGGTCACGCTCAGTTCGGCGAGCTCGTCGATGCCGGTCAAATCGATCAACACGCCCGGGGTGCCGATACCTCGCCGCATGTTGACGATGAGGTCACTTCCACCGGCAAGAAAACGGCTACCATCATGCTCACCACGCGCGGCGATCGCGGCTTCTACGTCGCGCGGGCGGGTGAGACGGAAGTTCGACAGAGGGGCGGTCATGACGCCACCTTCCGAGTGACGTTGATCCGCTTGCGCCGGCGGCGCTCGACCAGCGCCTCCATGACCCGGTCCGGGGTCAATGGCAGTTCGTTGAGATCGAGATCGAGCGCGTTGGCCACCGCATTGGCGAGCGCCGGCGGAAAGCCCGCCAGCGCGCCTTCGCTGGCCTCCTTGGCGCCGAACGGTCCGTACGGATCGTGGCTCTCGACGATGTGAACCTCGATCGGGGGCGACTCGGCGATGGTCGGAACCCGGTACTCTAGAAGGCTGGCGTGGACCGGCAGGCCCTCCACGTAGCGCGTCTCCTCGCTCATCGCTTGGCCCATGCCCATCCACACCGACCCCTGGATCTGTCCCTCCACGGCGAGCGGATTGATCGCATGACCGCAATCGAGAGCCGCCCAGACTTTGTCGACCGTGATCAGGCCAGTCGCGTCGTCGACGCTCACCTCGACCACCTGCGCAGCATAGCTGAACCC
>DAIMKK010000615.1:0-1772 GCA_036721745.1 Pseudolabrys sp.
GGCCGGCGAGGAAATCGAGGAATCCTTCGGCTTCGCCGGCAAGGAAGGAATCTCTGCCGCCGCCCCGGTCGACCCATTCGGCGACGAGTTCGCGGCGTTTTTCCGGGGACAGACTCGCAAGGGTGAGCCGCGCCGCATTGGCAGAGCGCGCCTCGCACCACGAGCGCTGAATCTTGGCAGTGAAACGAAATCCCCGACTGCGACGTAGTCGGGCCAAGCGGCTGCGTTCGTCTGGCCGCAAAGTCAGGTCGTCGAGCACATCACCGTGCGCGTCGTTATGAATTTGCATCGTGCGCCCGAGTGCAATTTGCCAATTGGCCAGCGCGCTCATTGGCGCATCCCCGGGCCGCAGGAATCCCAGATCGCGCGGGCGCGCGTGAGCTCCTTGACGATTGCACTGACGCCGAAGCCGGCGACATGCTCTTCCAGCATTTCGAACACCACCCCGCCGACGTTCGGCGTGCGTGGCAGCGTGTATTTCAGCAGCTCCCAGACCTCCTCGGGGACGCGGCCGTTGTGCGCGTCCATCCAGAAGCCGTCCTTCCAAGCGCCGCCGGCCACATGCATCTCCAGCACGCGATCGAGGCGCATGCGATCGATGGTCGCGTACGGGTTTTGTCCATGATTGACTGCATTGCACCAGACGTTGTGAAGATCGAGCAACTGCCCGCAGTCGGAACGATCGACGATCGCGTTCATTAGACCGACCTCGTCGCCGACTTCCGGATCGGTCGGTAATTCGGGCAGGTAGTGAACCGCATTCTCTAGCAGGAAGGGCACGCCGTAGCGTTCGACGATGGCTGCGGTTCGATCGGCAACCAAACAAACCGCCTCTACTGTTGGTGGCACGGGCAACGGCACGCCGGTATTGACCAGGTGGGCGCTCTCGCCGGGAATTGTCTGAAAACCAAGATGCTCGCTGTGCCAGACGAAAGGCCATAGTTGCTGGAAGTGGTCGAGCATCTCGAGATACGCGGTGTTGCAGCCGTGCACGGAGCCAATCGACAGCTGGACTCCGTGCACGGTAATCGGCAAAGCGCCGCACGTTTCCTGCGCGTACGCAAGCTTATCCGACAACAGTTCGAGCGAGCCGTTCCTCCGCTGGCCGCAGAAAATCTCCGGTGTGATCTCGACAAAATCCACGCTGCCGTCGCGATAGAGCTCGCGCGGCAAATTGGCGAAATAAGGCAGCCCAACTCCGAGGGCCATCGAGCGGGCTTACTCAGCCGCTATATGAGCGATCGATGTCACGCCGAGTTTGGCGAGGTCGGGCGGCGGATCGCTGATGAACTTGAGCTCAAGAACGGAAAGGAGCCCGCACGTCGGACAGCCGGCCCGGCCGAGGATTGACGCAACGACCTTGTGGACTGAATCCAGGGTTTGGCCGTGTTGGTTGAGGGTCGCGGTCGCACTTCCGAATTTTGGCATTGTTGCCTCCTACGCTGTTGCGAGAACGGGCAACGGTATCATTCTACTCATAGGTGTCAATATTTATAATACAACCAAAACTTTCAATTAAATTTAAGCGCCTCCGTCCATTCTTCCGCGACGATCGAGTCGCATTCGCCGGATCGCCGGGTCGCGGCTTTTGCTAATTGCTGGCGGTCGAGCCGCCCCAGCGCCCACACCGCAGCGCCGCGCACCAGCGGCGAGGTATCGCCGAGCAAACGTTCGGCTTCCACCGCGAGCGAAGCGTCGCCGGAATTGCCGATGGCGATCAGCACATTGCGCACGAAACGGTCGCGGCCGGTGCGCTTGATCGAGGTCTTGGC
>DAIMKK010000616.1:0-1771 GCA_036721745.1 Pseudolabrys sp.
GGAACTAATCCCATTCCAGCGCCCCCTTCTTCCACTCATATATGAAGCCGATGGTGAGTACGCCAAGGAAGATCATCATGGTCCAGAAGCCGTAGAGACCGATCGTGCGGAATGCCACGGCCCAGGGAAACAGGAACGCCACCTCGAGATCGAAAATGATGAACAGGATAGCTACCAAATAGAAGCGCACGTCGAATTTCATGCGCGCATCATCGAAAGCGTTGAAGCCGCATTCGTAAGCGGACAGCTTTTCCGGATCGGGTTGTTTGTAGGCGACGATGAACGGCGCGATCAGCAGCACCAGTCCGATCACAAGCGCGACCGCGACAAAAACGACCAGCGGAAGATAATCCAGCAGCAATGCGCTCATCGCGACCTCTGCGTACAGCCCCGCGCCCTGCCCGGAAGTTACCCGCCCCGGACTGTCCGGCGGCTCGTAACGGCGCCGTAGTCCCGCACAAAAAAGCCCTTGGAAAGCCTCAGGGACGGGAGCGGCTGAGGCTTAGCGCAGCGCACAAAGAGTAGCAAGGCGACATTGCGGAACATCCACGGCCGCGCGCACTTTTGAGGCGTATCCGCGTATTGACAGCGATTGACAGAGCCGCAAGCGGCCCTCGATAGTTGCCACCGGCGACGTGATGCACAAAGCCCGGGGAAACACGCATGACACTTATGCGACAATTCGCAGCTCTGCTCGTTCTAGCGGTCGCGGCCACTATCGGAACACCACCTGCCAAGGCCGACGACTATCCGTCGCGGCCTGTGAGAATCATCGTGCCGTTCGGCGCCGGCGGACCGACCGACGTCTACGCCCGCTCCATTGCCGAAGAACTGCGCAAGTCCCTGAAGCAGACTTTTATCATCGAGAACCGCCCGGGCGCCGGCACCACCATCGGCACCGAATTGGTCGCCAAGGCCACTCCCGATGGCTACACGCTGCTGATGGTGTCCGGCACGCAGACCGTCAACGAAACGCTGTACAACAAGAAGCAGTATCAGCTCATGCGCGATCTGGTACCGATCGCGCCGCTGATCGACAGCGACCTGGTGCTGGTCGTGCATCCTTCCGTGCCAGCGAAGAACCTGGCCGAACTGCTCGCGCTCGCCAAAGCGAAGCCAGGCACGCTCAATTTTGGTTCGTCCGGTCCGGGCTCGAACTACCACATGGCCGCCGAGCTGCTGAAACATCTCACCGGCATCGACATCGTGCACGTGCCCTATAAGGGTTCCACTGGCATGCGCACCGATATTCTGAGCGGGCAGATCCAGATCCTGTTCGACAGCATCCCGACCATGGCGCAAATGATCAAGGCCGGGCGCGTGCGCCCGCTCGGCACCAGCGGCAAAACGCGCTCGCCGAACCTGCCCGACGTGCCGACCATCGCCGAAGCCGGCGTCCCCGGTTTTCAAGCCACCTTGTGGGTCGGCTTCATGGCGCCGGCCGGCACGCCGCAGCCGATCTTGGAACTGCTCAACCGCGAGATCAGCAAGATCGTCTCGCGTCCCGATATCAAAGAGGCATGGGAAAAAACCGGCGCCACGCCGGTGATCATGAGTCAACCGCAGTTCAAGGCCTTCATGGAGTCGGAGGTCGCAAAATGGGCAAACATCATCAAGGCCAACCACATCCCGGCGATCAACTAGCGTTAGGACGCATCGCCTCCGTCAGGCCGAATGTTCGCGGCTTGCCGAGATTCTATTCATCGTCGGCGTCAACTTGCGCGGCTGCCGGATTAGCCGCCGCACCGTTCATAAAGCCCAAGTCTTCGTA
>DAIMKK010000617.1:0-1770 GCA_036721745.1 Pseudolabrys sp.
AAACCGTGTGCAGCCGGTGCGCGATCGCTACCGTGGTACGGCCTTGGCAGAGATGCTCCATGGCCTCGCGCACCTGCAGTTCGGATTCCGAATCGAGCGCGGCGGTGGCCTCATCAAGCAGGATGATCGGCGCGTTCTTGATCAAGGCGCGCGCGATGGCAACGCGCTGGCGCTGGCCGCCGGACAGTTGCAGGCCGTGCTCGCCGACCGGCGTGTCGTAGCCGCGCGGGAAGGTCGTGATGAAATCGTGCGCATAGGCGCCCTTGGCGGCGGCCACGATCTCGTCCTCGCTGGCGCCCGGCTTGCCGAATGCGATGTTGTCGCGGATCGTGCCGCGGAACAGGAATACGTCCTGCCCGACATAGGCGAGGTGCTCGCGCAACGAGCGGCGCGCCACTTGGCGGATGTCCTGCCCGTCGATGACGATGCTGCCGCGCTCGACGTCATAGAATCGCAGGATCAGATTGATGATCGTCGTTTTGCCGCTGCCGGAGGGGCCAACCAGCGCGGTCAGCTTGCCCGGTTCCGCCACGAAGGATACGCCGCGCAGCACCGCTTCGTCGCTGCGATAGGCGAAATGAACGTCATTGAATTCCAGCCGGGGAGTTTTGATCTGTAGCGCTGGCTTGTCGTCGTCGGCCGCCTCGCTCGGCGGCGAATCGAGCACCTCGAACAGGATGCGGACCCCGACCAGCCCGCTGTTGAGCTCGATGTTGAGACGGGCCAGACGCTTAGCCGGCTCATAGGCCAGCAGGAAGGCGGCGATGAAAGAGACGAACTGCCCGGGCGTCGCCCCGGTCTCAATCACGCGATAGCCGCCATAGGTGAGGGCGATCGCGATTGCGCAGCCACCGAGCGTTTCCATCAGCGGGCTGGAGCGATTGGAGACGCGCGCCATCTTGTTGGCCTCGTGCTCGACCGCCGCGACGTTGCGGTCGAAGCGCTCGCGCATGATGTCTTCGAGCGTGAAGGCCTTGACGATGCGGATGCCTTGCAGCGTTTCCTGCAGCGTCTCGATGATGCGGGTGCCGCCGTGGAACTGGCTGCGCGCAATGGCATAGATGCGGCGGATCAGTTTGCGCAGCACCAAAAACGCCGGCGGTGCCACCACGAAGGCAAAAAACGACATCAAGGGGTCCTGCACCACCATGACCGTCAGCAGACCGATTAGCGACAGCAGGTCGCGGCCGAGCGAGGTGATCAGCAGGTTGAGGACTTGGGTCGCTGCCGCCGCGCCGGCGCTCAGCCGCGCAATGAATTCGGTTGAATGCCGGTCGGAGAAAAAGCCGATCCCTTCATTGAGCAGCTTCGCAAATACGCTTCGCTGATTGTTGGCGACGATGCGGTTGCCGATTTGCGAGAGCAGCACGCTGTGTCCGTAAGTGGCGAGCCCCTTGACGGTGAACAGCGCGGCGGTGATGCCGCCGAGGATAACGATGCCGGTGAGGTTCTTATTGACGTAAGCCTGGTTGACGACATTGCCGATCAAATAGGCGCTGAGTGCCGTGCAGCTGGCGGAGATCGCCATCAAGGTGAACGCGAACGCGTACTTGCGCCAATGCACAAGGCCCTGTTCGGCCAGCAATCGCCGGATCAAGGCGAAGGTGCCGTAACGCTTGTCGTCGGCCGATGGCAAAGTCTGGTCGTTCATCCACCCTCTATCGGGCTCTGATTATGGCACAGGTCGAATGCTGGCTGGAGCAAGCGTTTCCTTGCCTGCTGACAGCGGATTTTTCAAGCCAAAAACGGGTAAAAAGCGGAATCTCGTGC
>DAIMKK010000618.1:0-1767 GCA_036721745.1 Pseudolabrys sp.
AGGGCTGCGGCGAGGCCGGCGCCATTGCCGCACCCGCCGCGGTGATCAACGCCATCACCGACGCGATCGGAACCGAAAATCTGGCCATGCCGGCAACCGCCAATGCGGTATGGGCGGCACTGCAAGGCGCCAAACCGCGCCAAGCTGCGTAATCAGGAGAGAGCGATGTACAACTTCACCTTCCATCGTCCGACCACGGTCCGCCAGGCGGCCGGTCTGCTGACGCGCAATCCCGAGGCCAAGCTCTTGGCCGGCGGCCATTCACTGATTCCGGTGATGAAACAGCGGCTGGCGCAGCCTTCGGCGCTGATCGATCTGTCGCTGGTCGAGGGCATGGCCGGCGTCGAACAGAAAGGCCGCTCGATCGTGATCGGCGCCATGTCGCGGCACGCCGACGTCGCCAATTCGACGGTGCTGCAGCAGGCACTACCGGGCCTGGCCGCGGTGCCGGGCTCGATCGGCGATCCGCAGGTGCGCAACCGTGGCACCATCGGCGGCTCGATCGCCAACAACGATCCGAACGCCGACTATCCGGCGGCGTGTCTGGGATTAGGCTCCACCATCATCACCAACAAACGGCGCATTGCGGCCGACGATTTCTTCACCGGCATGTTCTCGACCGCGCTGGAAGACGGCGAGATCATCACCAAGATCAGTTTTCCGATCGCCAAGAAGGCGGCTTACGAGAAATTCAAGCACCCGGCCTCGGGCTTCGCCCTGGTCGGCGTGTTCGTGAGTAAGCGCGGCGCCGACATCCGCGTGGCGGTGACCGGCGCTGGCTCAAACGGCGTGTTCCGGGTGAAGTCATTCGAGGAGGCGCTGAAAAAACGCTTTGCGGCGAAGTCGCTCGACGGGCTGAGCATTCCGGCGACCGGCATGAACAGCGACATTCACGCCAGCCCGGAATACCGCGCGCATCTGGTGGCCGTGCTGGCCCGCCGCGCGGTGGCGAAAGCGACGGCTTAGACTCTGGACCGCTCATTCCCGCGCAAGCGGGAATCCAAGGCCAAGTCCGCAAAGCTGGCAATTTTCTGCTCTGGGTCCCCGCTTTCGCGGGGACGAGCGGGTCATTGCGCTTGTTCGCGATCCAACTCGGCTAGCAAATCATGTAGGTCGAGCGGATTGGTGAACATGCGCAAAGAGCCGTCTGGCTTCTGCGGCCACATCGCCTTCGGCCGGTCCCAATAGAGCTCGACGCCATTGTCGTCGGGGTCGCGCAGATAGAGCGCTTCGCTGACGCCGTGATCGCTGGCGCCCTCGAGCGGGATCTTGGCGACAATCAGCCGGCGTAGCGCGTCGGCCAAGAGCGGTCGGGTAGGGTAGAGAATGGCGGTATGGTAAAGGCCGGTGGCGCCGGCAGGCGGCGGCGAGCCGCCCAAGCTCTCCCAGGTGTTCAAGCCCAAATGGTGATGGTAGCCGCCGGCCGAGATGAAGGCGGCGCCGGGCCGGCTGGTGGTGAGGGTAAAACCCAGCACCCCGCAATAGAAATCGAGTGCCCGCTGCAAATCGGCGACCTTGAGATGCACATGGCCGATGCGGACGCCTGCGTCGATGGTGGGCATGCGCAGGGCTTCTTTCTCGATCTGGACGGGCTTGGTCATGGTGCAATTCCTGGCTGGTCGGGCGGGCCGTCGATACCCACATGTAAGACGCCCGCGCAGTAGGATAAAGTACCTCCTATGACCATAAAACAGCTCCCGGCCTCCATTGATGCCACCCTCGACCTGCTGGCCAAGGCCGACTACATCGCCGACCGATCACTGGCGA
>DAIMKK010000619.1:0-1765 GCA_036721745.1 Pseudolabrys sp.
CGCTTGGCGCGGTGCTGTCGAACTCGTTCGGCTTCGGCGGCACCAATGCCTCGGTGGTGTTCAAGCGATTGGAAGCATAGTTTTTCCTGTCATTCCGGGACGGCGCGCAGCGCCGGACCCGGAATCCAGAGCCGGCACTAGCATCTGGATTCCGGGTTCGCTCGCTCCGCTCGCGCCCCGGAATGACGCTGAGGTAGGAAGAGTAAAATGCCGGGATTGATGGAGGGCAAACGCGGGCTGGTGATGGGGGTCGCCAATGACCACTCGATCGCCTGGGGCATCGCCAAGATGCTGAGCGAGCATGGCGCCAAGCTCGCTTTCACCTATCAGGGCGACGCGCTGGCGAAACGCGTGAAGCCGCTCGCGGAGCAGGCCGGCTCGACCTTCGTGATGCCGTGCGACGTCGAGGACATCGCCTCGGTCGACGCGGTGTTCGCCGAAATCAAGCAGCAATGGGGCACGTTGGATTTCCTCGTGCACGCAGTCGCCTATTCCAACAAAGACGAGCTCAAGGGCCGCTACGCGGATTCGACACGCGAGAACTTCATCCGCACCATGGTGATCTCCTGCTACGCCTTCACGGAAGCGGCCAAACGCGCGGCCGCGCTTATGCCGAACGGCGGCTCGATGGTGACGCTGACCTATAACGGCGGCCTGCGCGCCATGCCGAATTACAACGTGATGGGCGTCGCCAAGGCGGGGCTGGAGGCCTCAGTGCGCTATCTGGCGGTCGATTTTGGGCCGCAGAAGATCCGCGTCAACGCCATCTCGGCCGGTCCGATCCGTACGCTGGCGGGCGCCGGCATTACCGATGCGCGTTATATGTTTGCCTTCCAGCAGAAATATTCGCCGCTCGGCCGCGGCGTGACGCTGGAGGAATTAGGCGGGGCGGGCCTGTACCTTTTGTCCGATCTATCGACCGGCGTCACCGGCGAGGTGCACTTCGTCGATAGCGGCTACAACGTCGTCGCCATGCCGCAGCCCGACGCACTCAAGGCCGCGCATGGTGCGGTGGATGGCGAGAAATAGCGATCCGCCTCATCCTTCGAGACGCGTCGCTGCGCGACGCTCCTCAGCATGAGGCCGATAAAAAACGGCCGGGAAATTCCCGGCCGTTCTATTTCTATAGCGTGGATCAGGCGAGGTCGAAGCGGTCCAGGTTCATCACCTTGGTCCACGCCGCCACGAAGTCTTTCACAAACTTCTCCTTCGAGTCCGCGCACGCATAGACTTCCGCCAGCGCCCGCAGCTGCGAGTGCGAACCGAAGATCAGGTCGACACGCGTGCCGGTCCACTTGAGTTCGTTCGTCTTCCGGTCGCGCCCTTCGAACACGCCTTCGGATCCGGCAGACGCCTGCCATTGCGTGCTCATGTCGAGCAGGTTGACGAAGAAGTCGTTCGTCAGCGTCTCGGGCTTCTTGGTGAAGACGCCGTGCTTGGACTGCCCGGCATTTGCGCCCAGCACGCGCAAACCGCCGACGAGAACCGTCATCTCGGGCGCCGTCAGCGTCAGCAATTGCGCCTTGTCGACCAGAGGCTCCTCTGCCGATACGGTGTATTCGCTCTTGAGGTAGTTGCGGAAACCATCAGCGGTCGGTTCGAGCGGCGCGAAGGATTCGACGTCGGTTTGCTCCTGCGACGCGTCCATGCGCCCCGGCGTGAAGGGGACCTTTACGTCGTGCCCGGCGCCCTTCGCGGCTTTCTCGATCGCCGCGCAGCCGCCGAGAACGATCAGGTCGGCAAGCGAAACTTTCTTGCCGCCGGA
>DAIMKK010000620.1:0-1761 GCA_036721745.1 Pseudolabrys sp.
GCTCCTCGGCGGTCATGGTCGGCGCGCCGCCGGTGGTGATGTTCACCACCACGTTGGAGCGCTGCTTGATCACCTTGAGGAAGGGCGCGAAGGCCTCCGGCGACTGGTCGGGCCGGCCGTCTTGCGGGTTGCGCGCATGCAGGTGAACGATGGCCGCGCCGGCCTCAGCCGCGCCGATCGCGGCATCGGCAATCTGCTGGGCGGTCACCGGAATGTGCGGCGACATCGAGGGCGTGTGAATCGAGCCGGTAACGGCACAGGTGATGATGACTTTGCGCGACTTCGCCATGAGCTTTCCATCCCGGTAAAGTGAGGCTTTTGATTTGACGATTGGACTAGGGCGGCGATCCTAGAGTATCAGCCCTGTCCAAGTCACCCTTGTCACTCGCGCATGACCTATTCCGAAAACAGGTCCCATCGCCGATCAAGCCCGGAACATGCTATTCGGGATCATGCGCCGGAGCCATCGCCGTGGACCTAGAGCCTCATCATGCAGCGGCGCGGCCTTCCGGTATCCTGATCGGGGTGTTGTGCGGTACCGGCGCCGCGCTCGGCTGGGCGGCCGGCTTCGTCGCCGCCAAACACGGCGTCGCCGTCGGATTTTCGCCCGCCGATTTGGCCCTGCACCGCTTCTTGTGGTCCGGACTGCTGCTGATGCCGCTCGTGCTGCGCGACGGCATCACCAACCTCGGCGGCATCGGCTGGGGCCGCGGGCTGGTGATGAGCGTGCTGTCCGGTCCACCGCAGGCGATCATCGCCTATACCGGCTTCATGCTGGTGCCGCTCGGCCACGGCACCACCATTCAGCCCGCCTGCGCGGCGCTGTCGGGTCTGATTCTCGCCACGCTAGTGCTGGGCGAACGTCCAACCGGGCAGCGTGTCCTCGGCGGCGCGACGATCATTGCGGGCCTGCTGGTGTTCGGCGCCGAGTCGATCACTACGATCGGCAGCCACGGCGTAGGCGGCGACCTGCTGTTCGCCACAGCCGGCCTGTTCTGGGCAACCTTCGGCATCCTACTGCGCTCTTGGCGCGTATCGGGCACGCGCGCGGTGGCGGTGGTCGGCGCGCTGTCGGTTGTTGTGTTCGCGCCGCTGCACGCGCTGTTGGTCGGCTATGCCGGCCTGCTGCAGATGGGTTGGTATGAGAACCTGCTTCAAGTCGTGGTGCAGGGCATCCTCGCCGGCATGCTACCGATCTATCTGTTCGCGCGCGCGGTGATACTGCTCGGCGCCGGACGCACGGCAACCTTCCCGGCGCTGGTGCCGGGATTCTCGATGATCATCGGCTACCTGGCGCTCGGCGTAGTGCCGAGCGTCGCGCAACTGATCGGACTGGTGATCGTGGTGATCGGCTTCCGTTTCACGATGCGATAGCGCTCACTCCGGCCCGGCGTATTTCCCCGCAGTTTGCGGGAACATGTTCTTGATGATCTTGAACTTCGAGATGTCCACCGTGGCGTCCATGTGCAGGAACACGACGGCGTCGCGCAGCACCTTCTCGATGCCGAAGTCGAGCATCACGCCGTTGCCTCCATGTAGCTCGATCGCGTGCTGGGCGACCTTCATGATCTCTTCGGAAGCAAACAGCTTGGCCATGTTGACCAGCGTCTCGGCTTCCGGCGCATTGTCGTCCACGGCTTGCGCGGCGCGCTCGAGCAGCGCGCGCACCGCCTCGATCTTGGTCGCCATGTCGGCGAGCCGCAGCGCCACCGCCTGATGCTTGATCAGGATGCGGCCGCCCTGCACGTAGTTCTGCACATA
>DAIMKK010000621.1:0-1759 GCA_036721745.1 Pseudolabrys sp.
GGAACCGACGGCAAGCCGGTGGCCGGCCTGTTCAACGCCTGGATCACGCTCGACAACCCCAGCCAGTTCAACTCCTACAACACCGATATGGTGAAGGCGACCATTCTGGCCTTCCGTGCGGCCAGTGCTGCGCGCGATGTCGTCGCGGTGGTCTTCACCGGCGTCGGCGACAAGGCCTTCTGCACCGGCGGCAACACCAAGGAATACGCCGAGTACTACGCCGGCAATCCGCAGGAATATCGCGGCTACATGCGGCTGTTCAACGACATGGTTTCGGCCATTCTCGGCTGCGACAAGCCGGTGATTTGCCGCGTCAACGGCATGCGCATCGGCGGCGGCCAGGAAATCGGCATGGCCTGCGACTTCTCGATTGCGCAGGATCTCGCCCGTTTCGGTCAGGCCGGCCCCAAGCACGGCTCGGCCCCGATCGGCGGCGCGACCGACTTTCTCCCCTACATGATCGGCTGCGAACAGGCGATGGTTTCGGGCCTGCTGTGCGAACCGTTCTCAGCGCACAAGGCCTATCGTCTCGGCATTATCAGCGAGATCGTGCCGGCGCTGAAAATCGACGGCAAGTTCGTCGCCAACCCGACGGTGACCACCGACCGTTACCTCGACGACTATGGCCGCATCGTACACGGCGAGTTCAAGACCGGTGCGGCGGCCGCCGAAGGTCAGGCGCTGTTGAAGAGCGGCACCATCGACCTCAGCCTGCTCGACGAAAAGGTCGAAGCGCTGTGCACCAAGCTGCTCTATACCTTCCCCGAATGCACGACCAAGACGGTCGAGGAACTGCGCAAACCGAAACTCATTGCGTGGAACGCCAACAAGGAAAATTCGCGCGACTGGCTCGCCCTCAACATGATGACGGAAGGGCGCGCGGGGTTCCGCGCCTTCAACGAAGGCACGCGCGAGACCGGCCGCGAGGTTGATTTCGTGGCGCTGCGCCGGGCGCTCGCGGCGAATACGCCATGGAGCGACGAACTCACCGAAAGCATCATGCCGCGAGCGAGGTCCTAGCCGTGGGCCAGCCGCTCAAGATATGGCACGAGGCGGACGGCCGCTTGCTGCGGCTGCGGCTGAATAAGCCGAAGGCTAATCTTGTCGATGCCGGCATGATCGCGGCGCTCGATTCCGCGCTGACCGAACATCTCGGTAATAGCCAGCTCGGCGCCGTGCTGATCGATGCCGAAGGCTCGCATTTCAGTTTTGGCGCCAGCGTTAAGGAACATCTGCCGGATCAGTGCGCCGCCATGTTGAGCGCGCTGCATCGCATGATCCTGCGCATGGTCGAATCGCCGGTGCCGATTTTGGTTGCGGTGCGCGGCCAATGCCTTGGCGGCGGGCTGGAGCTTGCGCTCGCCTGCCATCTTATCTTCGTCGCGCCCGACGCCAAACTCGGCCAGCCGGAAATAAATCTCGGCGTGTTCGCGCCGGCCGCCTCCTGTTTGTTGCCGGAATTAATCGGCCCGCAGCGCTCTCTCGATCTGCTGTTGTCCGGCCGCAGCATCACCGGTGCGCAAGCGGCGGCCATCGGCATCGCGTGTGAAGCGGTCGCCGATCCGGAGCATGCCGCGCTCGCTTATTTTGAAGAGCATCTCAAGCCAAAGAGCGCGAGTTCATTGCGCCATGCCGTCAAGGCTGCGCGACTCGACTACGTCGTGCGCGTCAAGAACAAGATCCGCGCCGTCGAGCGGCTCTATCTCGACGAACTCATGGCCACCCACGACGCGGTGGCGGGACTTGAAGCTTTTATCGC
>DAIMKK010000622.1:0-1756 GCA_036721745.1 Pseudolabrys sp.
CGATAAAAGGGAGGATGCGAAACACCCTCCTTGCAATCGCCGTTGCGATGCTGCCGGCCTCGATCGCGCTGGCCGAGCCATCCAGCAATCATAAGCCGGACAAACCACCAGGCAGGCTGCTGCCGTTGAAGGGCGCAGCTGGCAGCAATTCCTGCGCGGCGTATGGCCCGGGTTTCGTCAAGGTCGACGGCACCGGGACCTGCGTGAAGATTGGCGGGGCTGTCAGCATCGGGGCCGGTACCGCCGGCGGCTGGCGCTGAGCGGCAACAGGGTGGGCGCATTGCCACTCGATATCATCGTTCCCATCGTGATGAGTTGCGCGCTGCTGTGGTGGGTGAGCCGCGGTATGAGTTGGACCACGCGCCTGGTGGTGACGATCGTCACGCTTGGCGTGATCATCTGCATTTTGCTGTTCGAGCGCTCGGGCTTTCAATGAATTCGCTGCACGCTCGGATCCACCTCTCCCGTCGGGAGAGGTCGATTTGCGCCAGCAAATCGGGTGAGGGGTTACGGCATAACGTTAGACCGTAACCCCTCACCCCAGCCCTCTCCCAACGGGAGAGGGAGGGTACTGCCGATGCCGGGACACCGAACCAATATTCAACTTTGTCACGACATCGGCGGCGCCACGAATTGCGCAAATCCCGCGCGGCCGGCCAATTGTGCGAACCAGCGCTCGAGATGCGCCAGCGGCGGTTTGTTTATGCCTTCGACGCCGAACCAGCGCCTTGCATAGGCGCCGAGCGCGATATCGGCGAGGGTGAAATCATCGCCTTCGATGAAGCGCCGCGTCGCCAATTGCGCGTCGACGATGCGCCATTGCACGGCCTCGGCGTCGGCATCTTTCTGGATCGCGGCCATGTCGCGCGCTTCGACCGGCGTTCGCACCAACGCCCAGAACACCGGACGGTCGACCGGCTGCAGCGTCGAAAGCGTCCAGTCCAGCCAGCGGTCGACGCCGGCGCGCCGTTTCGGCGGGTCGGGGTAAATCGGCGAGCCCGGCGCGTAGGCGAGCACGAGGTAGCGCATGATGGAATTGGATTCCCAAAGCACGAAAGCCCCGTCCACCAGCGTCGGCACCCGCCCGTTCGGATTCATCGCGAGATAATCGGGCTCGTGATTCCTGCCGAACGCCATGCCGGCATCGATGCGCTTGTAGGCGAGATCGAGTTCGCGCAGGCACCACAGTACTTTTTGGACATTGACCGAGTTGGCCCGGCCCCAAATCCTGAGCTGGCTCTGATTGTTGTTTGGCACGCTTTTTCACTCCCGATGATCCGTTCCCCGCGGGTCATATCGGAATTTTAGCAAGAAAGCGCGCGCCGCACAGCGATTTCAAATTGACGCGCTACAAAAAAGGCCCCGCCATCGGCGGAGCCTGATTTGCGCAGCCATGCCTGTCGCCGGAGATCAGTGGCCGAAGAACAGCCACAACAGAATGATCACCGGGATCGGCACGCCGAGCAGCCAGAGCAGAAGTCCTCGTCCCATGTTCGCCTCCATGCATTCCTCATGGATTAAAGAACGCGAAAGCGAGGGGGAAGTTCCGGCAAGCAGAACGGAAAAGCGTATCACCAATGTCCGGTGTTCGGCATCGAGGCCCACGGCTCCGCCGCCGGTTTCGCGTCACCCTTTTGCAGAAGCTCGATCGAATGCAGATCCGGCGAGCGAACGAAAGCCATCTGGCCGTCGCGCGGCGGCCGGTTGATGGTGATGCCCATTTTCATCAGGCGGTCGCAGGTGGCGTAGATGTCAT
>DAIMKK010000623.1:0-1755 GCA_036721745.1 Pseudolabrys sp.
ATCAGAAGGTGATCGAGGAAGCGCCGGCCCGGGGCATGAGCGCGGGGTTGCGCGCCCGCATGGGGCAAGCGGCGGTCGCCGCCGCCAAGGCTTGTGGTTACGTCGGCGCCGGCACCGTCGAGTTCATCGCCGACGGCGCGGGCGGCCTTAAAGAGGACGGTTTCTGGTTCATGGAAATGAACACGCGGCTACAGGTCGAGCATCCGGTCACCGAGGCCATCACCGGCCTCGACCTGGTCGAATGGCAATTCCGCATAGCCGCCGGCGAGAAGCTGCCGCTGACGCAAGCTCAGGTGCCGCTCACCGGCCACGCGGTCGAAGCGCGGCTTTATGCCGAAGATCCCGAGCGCGGCTTTCTGCCCTCGACCGGCAAATTGATCGCGCTGCAATTTCCAAAGGCTGAAGGCAAAAACGTCGAATTGCGCGTCGACACCGGGGTCGAAGCCGGCGATGAAGTGACGCCGTTCTACGATCCGATGATCGCCAAGCTGATCGCCCATGGCGAAAACCGCGATGAGGCGCTCGACCGGCTTGCGCGCGCGCTCGACAAGACCATTGTCGTCGGCCCGCGCAGCAATGCCGGCTTTCTGGCTGCGCTCTGCCGCGCCGAAGAATTCCGTCAAGGCAACTTCGACACCGGCTTCATCGACCGCCATCTCAGCGAACTTGGCGCGGCCCCGCAGGGCCTCGACCGCGCCGCCGCCGCGCTCGGCGCGCAGCGGCTGATCGAGCGCGAAGGCGCGCGCGTCGGCGAATTGCTGGCGCGCGAGCCGGGCGAGCCGCCTTCGCCTTGGGACAGCGGCGACGCTTTCCAGCTCTCCGGCGCGCGCCGCCTTAGCGTTCCGATACTGGCCGAGGGCGAAAGCGTGGTGGCGCAGGTCGTCTACGGGCCCGGCGGCGCGAAAGTCGCCATCGACGGCATCGCGCCTGCGACCGACGCGGTGGCGATCGACGCCGGCGATGCGGTCTATGTGCTGCGCCACGGCCGCCAGACCAAGGTCGGCTTACGCGATCTCACCCTCGATGAGGCTGGCGATCGCGAGCACAGCGGCCTTGTGCGCGCGCCGATGCACGGCAAGGTGCTCGCCGTTTTGGTGGAGCAGGGCGAGCACGTCGCGCGCGGCCAGCGTCTCGCCATCATCGAAGCGATGAAAATGGAGCATACGCTCACGGCCCCGATCGAGGGCACCGTCGCCGAGATTGCCGTCACCGCCGATGCGCAGGTGGCCGAGGGCGCCAAGGTGATGCTGATCGAGGCGGCAAGCGCGAAAGCCTAGAGCGTGGATGCCCCCGAACGCCGGCTATTTCTTTTTCGCCTTATCGTCCTGCTGCATCGTAAAATAAACTGGCAGCGACCATGATGGCAGCAGCAGCGGGAGCGCATCTTTCATGGCGCGGTAATTAAGCTGGTTCTGTTTGGCTATTTCCGCATCCCGTTTGGCCATCTGCGCTTCCTCAGCGGTCATTTTGGGCTTTTTGGACTTGGTCTCAGCCGCGGCCGGTGAAGCGGCAAAAGCCGCGGCAACGAGTAGTAGAACGATTTTCTTCATGTGTCCCCCCGTTTGCGTAATGCAGCACAATTGCCGTTCCATCATCAACCCTGCGGTTGAATTTGCAATACGTAAAATCTGAATTTCTCGGAGGAGGCCTGGACCGGCTGGTTTCAGCTCAAATGCGGTCCCGGCCCACCAGCCGCTTCCAGCACGGCCGCACGCCATTCGCGCTTGATCGGCAGGATCGGCGGCATCGAGCGCG
>DAIMKK010000624.1:0-252 GCA_036721745.1 Pseudolabrys sp.
GTCCGGCTCGCTGAAGCTGCAGCGCTGCGAATAACTTCACCGATAATGGCGAAGTCTAGTTGCGCGCGATAATCTCGCGCTCGCCGCTATGCACCGGCGTCGCCTCGGTGAGCTTGCCGGGCTGGCGGCGCAGCGGCATCGAAGGACGGCGGCGCTTGAGCGCACTGCGGCGGCGGCGGCGCGGGCGCACTTGATCGACACGCACACGGCCTATGCGCGCGAACGGCTCGCGCAGCATGCCATCGTCTTCCG
>DAIMKK010000624.1:262-1747 GCA_036721745.1 Pseudolabrys sp.
GCACATTGGCCCAGGCGCGCCATTCGGCGAAGGCTTCGCCGGCCTCGCCGGATTCGAACAGCGGCAGTACGAGCGAGGGATCTTTGTGTTCGAGCGTGACGGAGGCGGTGGCTTCCGCGTTGCCCTCGCCGACCACGACCCTGAGGGCAACGCCGGCAAAGGCCAAGACCGGCATGTTGAGCGCCATGCGCATGCCGCCGAGCGAGCGGCGCACCACGACGCGTTCACGCGTGAGCTCCACGTGCCGCACCCGCTCGTCGGCCGCGGCATCGGTTGCCGCAAAGCGCGCCGGCAGGCTGAACGGGTCGAGCCGCAGCGCGCGGCTCGACCCGGCGGACAATCCGCCACTTTTCATTTGACGCCCCGAAACTCTCCCGCGCCGGGCTTATTGACCTGGTCGCGGGGAGATCATGGCAGAAAGGCGTCGGAATCCGCTTAATGTACGCGGTTAACCGGAGGTCACTTCGCCTGCTTCGCGTCGCATGATTGACGGGACGTTGCGAACCATGATTGACGAGGTGTTGATAGCGTTGCGCAAAATATTCGGATCGGCGGTTGAACCGCGTCTCGTTTAGGCCCATCTCCTCGTCATTCCGGGACGGCGCACCGATCTCGGGTTTACCCGAGATCGGGATGTTAATTAGCCTAGGTCGGCTATAGCCGACCTGGGTGTGCCGGACCCGGAATCCAGACGCGAATACTGAGATTGTTTCTGGATTCCGGGTTCGTTCGCTTCGCTCGCGCCCCGGAATGACAAATAAGATATGAAAGTCCCATCATGCATGCTCCCGCCGCATCTTTGTTCGATCAGACCGCCCTCGCCGACCGCGCCGAGCGGCTGGTCAAGGCTGCCTTGAGCTGCGGCGCCGATGCCGCGGACGCTGTGGCGGTGCGCTCGATGTCGCTGTCGATCGAGGTGCGCGACGGCGCGGTGGAGGAGAGCGAGCGCGCGGAAGGTGACGATCTCGGCCTGCGCGTGCTGGTCGGCAGACGCCAGGCGGTGGTCTCGACCAACGACATGGCCGGCGACGCCCGCACGCTGGCCGAACGCGCGGTGGCGATGGCGCGCGCCGCACCGGAAGACAAATATGCCGGGCTCGCCGATGCGGCGTTGCTGGCGCATGATTTTCCCGACCTCGACATGATCGATCCCGAAATGCCAACGGTCGCGCAGCTCGAAACCAGGGCGCGCGAGGCCGAAGCGGCCGCACTCGCGGTCAAGGGCGTCGCCAAGTCGGGCGGCGCCTCCGCCTCGGCCGGCATCGGCGGCATGGTGCTGGTGACCAGTACCGGTTTTCACGGTTCCTATCTGCGATCGAGCCAGGGCATCTCGATGACTGCCATTGTCGGCGAGGGCACCGGAATGGAACGCGACTATGACTACACCACAGCCCCGCATGCTTCCGATCTCGCCTCGCCAGAAAACGTCGGCCGCACCGCGGGCGAGCGCACCGTGGCGCGCGCCAATCCGCGCAAGGTCGAGAC
>DAIMKK010000625.1:0-1742 GCA_036721745.1 Pseudolabrys sp.
ACGAATGGCTGCGCTATGCCTCGCCGGAAAGCATGTCGTGCTTCATGTATCGTGAGCCGAAGGCGGCCAAGCGCCTGCACTTCGACGTGATTCCGCGCACGGTCGACGAATATCAGCAGTTCCTCGACGGCTACAAGCGGCAGGAGCCGAAGCAGCAACTGTCCAATCCGGTCTGGCACATCCACGAAGGCCATCCGCCGAGCGTGGAAATGCCGGTGACGTTCGCGATGCTGCTCACTCTGGTGTCGTCGTCCAACGCCGAAAACGCCGAGACCTTGTGGGGCTTTATCGGTCGCTATCGGCCCGGCGTGACCGCGCAGACGCATCCGAAATTGAACGCGCAAGTCGAATACGCGATCCACTATTTCCGCGACTTCGTGCAGCCGACCAAGACGTTCCGTCAGCCGAGCGATTCGGAACGCGTGGCGCTCAACGATCTGCGCGACGCGCTGGGGCAGTTGCCGGCGACTGCCACGGCGGAAGAAATCCAGGATGTGGTCTATGAGATCGGCCGGCGCGAGCCGTTCCTCGATCAGAAGAAGAAGGCCAAAGACGGCAAGCCCGGCGTTTCGCTCGACTGGTTCAACATGCTCTACCAGGTGCTGCTCGGCCAGGAGAAAGGCCCGCGCTTCGGCTCATTCGTCGCGGTCTACGGCCTGCAGAATACCGTCGACATGATCGACGGCGCGCTGGCACGCAGTTCTTAGCTGAACATCTCCACCTTGCCGTCGAGCGCCATCAAGCCGAGCTCGACCGCGAGCTTGGGCTGCCGCTCGCCGACCTGCTTGCGGAATTCCATCAACGCCGCCTTGTGCGTCTCGGTCTCGATTTGCGGATTGGCGACTTTCGCCTCGCCATAGGCGATCTTGGCCGCGCCGCAGTCGCGGTGATTCATCGCGATCACTTTCGGAATGTGATGCAGGTCGATCGATGTCGCGAGGTTGTCCCAGAACGCCGGTTCCCAGGTCTTGAACGCGGGTGCCACCACGCCGATCGAGGCGCCGGCAAAGGTGAACTGGCTGTACTTGCCGATCATGCCGCGGTTCTTCATGTAATTGAACGTCGGCTCGGGAAAGCGCGGATCGATACAGGTCAGCAGCATGGCGTCGTAATTTCCTTCCGCGCCGAAAGCGAACGACGGAAACGCCGCCAGCATCCCGGCGCCAGCCGTCAGGTGAAGGAAACGCCGGCGGTCGAAACGCGCGCGCAGCATATCGCCGCAGCATGCGCAGGCGGTCGGATGGATGGTGGTGTCTTGAGACATGGAACACCCCGCGTTGGTGATTGACGGAATGGCGAGCTTAGTCCGCGCGCGCGGGCGCTGCCAGCTGAGCTGAGGCGTAATGATACTACTGGCTCGCCCAGACGATGCGCGCGACCCACACCACGTCGGACATCGGCAAAGTGCGGTCGCGGTGCTCGGCATTGAGCGATTTGAGCTCGATGTGCTTCGAGTTCTTGCGCTTGAGCTCCTTGACCATCACCTCGCCGTCCTTGGTCTTGACCACCACGCGGTCGCCTTTGCGCACCGGCGCTGCCGGCGAGACCACGATGACGTCGCCGTCGCGGTAGGCCGGCTTCATCGAGTCGCCGGAGATTTCTAGCGCGTAGGCGTGCTCGTCGGTGACCGAGGGGAAGGCGATTTCTTCCCAGCCCTTGCCGACCGGGAAGCCGCCGTCGTCGAAATAGCCGCCGGAACCGGCCTCGGCGAAGCCGATCAGCGGCACGTTCGATATCGCCAC
>DAIMKK010000626.1:0-1739 GCA_036721745.1 Pseudolabrys sp.
CGCCCGGAATGACCGCCAGCAGATTGTCCCAGCCGCCGCGCACACCGCCGGCATGCGTCTCCACCAGCTCGCGCAGCGGAATGCCCATGGCTTCTTCCACATTGCACGGTTTTTCCACGTGGCCGGAAATGCAAAACAGTTTGGTGCCGGTATTGTTCGGCCGGCCGATGGCGGCGAACCACGCAGCACCCCGCCGCATGATGTCGGGCACCGCCGCGATCGACTCGACGTTCTGTACGGTGGTCGGGCAGCCATAGAGCCCGACATTGGCCGGGAACGGCGGCTTCAGGCGCGGCTGTCCCTTCTTGCCTTCCAGGCTTTCGAGCAACGCGGTTTCCTCGCCGCAGATATAGGCGCCGGCGCCGTGGTGCAAATAGAGATCGAAATCCCAGCCGTGCACATTGTTCTTGCCGATCAGCTTGGCCTCGTAGGCCTGGTCGATCGCGGCCTGCAGGCGCTCGCGTTCGCGGATGAATTCGCCGCGAATATAGATGTACCCGGTATGCGCGCCCATGGCGCAGCCGGCGATCAGGCAGCCCTCGATCAAGAGATGCGGATCGTGCCGCATGATCTCGCGGTCTTTGCAAGTGCCGGGCTCGGACTCGTCGGCGTTGACGACAAGGTAATGCGGCCGCTCACCCAGCGTTTTGGGCATGAACGACCATTTCAGTCCGGTCGGGAAGCCGGCGCCGCCGCGGCCGCGTAGCCCCGAGGCTTTCATATCGTTGACGATCGCTTCGCGGCCTTTCTCCAGGATCGCCTTGGTGCCGTCCCAGGCGCCGCGCGCGCGCGCGCCTTTGAGGCCCCAGTCGTGCAGGCCGTAGAGATTGGTGAAGATGCGGTCCTTGTCAGCGAGCATTCGTCATTCCCGTCCGCGGCCGGCGTAAATCGATTTGTCGGTGAGCGTGAGCGGCCCGCCGGCCGGCGCCGACAATTGCCGGTCGGTCTGCGGACCGGGCTTGGGCGTCTTGCCGGCGGCGAATTGATCGAGAACCTCGCCGAAGCTTTCCGCCGTCAGGTCCTCGTAGTAGTCGGAGCCGACCTGCACCATTGGCGCGTTGACGCAGGCGCCCAGGCACTCGACCTCGACCCAGGAGAACTTGCCGTCCTTGGTCACTTCCATCTGGTCGCCGATGCGCTTGCGGCAGACCTTTTCCAGATCATCGGCGCCGCGCAGCCGGCACGGCGTGGTGCCACAAAGCTGCACGTGGACTTTCCCGACCGGCGACAGATTGAACATCGTGTAGAAGGTGGCGACTTCCAGCCCGCGGATATGTGCCATACCGAGGAATTCGGTGACGTAACGGATCGCCGCTTCCGGCAGCCAGCCGCCCACCTGCTCTTGTGCGCGCCACAGCAGCGGAATGATCGCCGATTGCTGGCGCCCTTCCGGATATTTGGCGACCTGCAGCTTGGCCCAGGCAAGATTCTCCTTGTTGAAGGAGAACTCCTTCGGCTGAACTTCCGGCGGGGCGAGACGGCGAACGCTCATCGATCGATCTCCCCGAACACGATGTCGAGCGTGCCCATGATGCAGGACACGTCGGCCAGCATGTGACCGCGGCACATGAAATCCATCGAGCTCAAATGCGCGAAGCCGGGCGCGCGGATCTTGCACTTGTACGGTTTGTTGGTGCCTTCGGAGACGAGGTAAACGCCGAACTCGCCCTTGGGCGCCTCGACAGCGGCATAGACTTCGCCGGCCGGCACGTGGAAACCTTCGGTATAGAGCTTGAAGT
>DAIMKK010000627.1:0-1736 GCA_036721745.1 Pseudolabrys sp.
ATCTCGTGCAGCAGGTTGCAGAACCGCTCGACATTGTGGTCGTCGAGCGGGGCGTCGACTTCGTCCAGCACGCAGATCGGCGAGGGGTTGGTGAGGAACACCGCGAAGATCAGCGCCAGCGCGGTCAGCGCCTGCTCGCCGCCGGACAACAGCGACAGCGTCTGCGGCTTCTTGCCGGGCGGCTTGGCGATGATCTCTAGCCCGGCCTCGAGCGGGTCGTCGCTCTCGATCAGATGAAGGGCGGCCTCGCCGCCGCCGAACAATTCCACGAACAGCCGCTTGAAATGGCCGTTGACGGTCTCGAAGGAGGTCAGCAGGCGCTCGCGCGCCTCGCGGTTGAGGCTTTGGATGCCCTGGCGCAACCGCTTGATGGCTTCCACCAGATCGTCGCGTTCCGTGGTGAGGGAAGTGTGCTGGGCTTCGACCTCGCGCAGCTCTTCCTCGGCGCGCAGATTGACCGCGCCGAGCCGCTCCCGGTCGCGGCGCAGCTTTTCGAGGTTTTCCTCGATCTCGTTGAGCGGCGGCAATTCCACGCCCGGCTTGATTTCGGCGAGACCGGCCACGGCGTGCGGCTCGACCTCCAGCATGTCGTGGATTTCGCGCTCGATGTCGATGAGACGGCGCTTGGCGCCGTCCATGCGTTCTTCGGCGCGGGCGGTAGCCTCGCGCGCGCTCGATAGCGCCTCCAGCGAAATTTTCGCGGCGCGGTCGGTTTCCGCCATCACGTTTTCGGCTGATGCCAGCGCATCGGCGGCAACGCGGCGGGCGTTTTCGGCCGCTTCGATTTCGCCGATCAGCGCGCGGCGCTTTTCCGCGAATAGTGCCGGCGCATTGTCCAGTTCGGCGCGCTCGGCTTTGACCTCAGTGACGCGGGCTTCGATGGTGGCGACTTGCGAGGCCGCGCTCTGTTTGCGGTTTTGCCATTCGCTCCGCTCGGCGAGGATCGCCTGCAGCCGGCGGTCCGCCAGTTCGGCCTCGCGCGCCAGCGCCTGCGCTTCGGCCCGCACCTGTGCGGCAAGGCGGCGATGACCGTCAATGTCGGTGCGCACGGCCGCGAGCCTGGTTTCAGTATCAAGGCTCGGCGGCAATTCGGCCAGCGCCGCAATGGCGCCCTCATGCGCGCCTTGGGCCTCAAGGAGATCGACATTGAGGCGGTTGTGGGCTTCGGTCAGCGCCGACTTCCGCGCGGCGTGGCGATTGATCTCGCGCTCGGTATTGGCATGGCGCTCGCGCGCGGCATCGGCCTCGCGCTGCGCGGCGCGCCACGCATCGCGCGCGGCCGCTTCCGCTGATGATGCGGCCTTCAGCTCGGTTTCGGCGGTTTCCAGCGCCTGACGCTTGGCGGCGGCATCGGTGCGGGCCTGCTCAAGTTCGTTTTCAATATCAACGAGGCGCGCGCGTTCGGCGAGACGCCGCGCGGCGCCGGTTGGCGCGTGGGCGGTGGCGACGAAACCGTCCCAGCGCCACACGTCGCCTTCCAGCGACACCAGCCGCTGGCCGGTCTTTAATTGCGACACCAACTCCGCGCCCCGCTCCTTGGCGACGACGCCAATCTGGGCGAGGCGACGCGTCAGTTCGGAAGGGGCTTCGACATGCGCCGCGAGGGTCTCGACCCCTTCGGGCAGAGCAGGGTCGCCCTCGGTGACGCCGGCGTTGGTCCAGCGCATCGGCGCCGACGGGTCGACCGGGGCATCGAGATCGTCGCCGAGCGCTGCGCCGAGCGCTTTCTCATAACC
>DAIMKK010000628.1:0-1735 GCA_036721745.1 Pseudolabrys sp.
CCCCACCACTCGCAAGCGCTCGCGGGGGAGGGGAAACGAACTGTTGACCGCGACTCGCCGCGATGATTCGGTAAGTCAGGTTGATTCGCCGGCTTGTGCTGATTCCGGCAAACGCGACTCGGCACGCCTGGAATGACCTCAGTCCTCAATCTTAATCTGGCGCTGGAGGCGACCCCCGACTTTGCGCCGGGCGTCGCGCTCGAAACCGATGCGCGGGCGGAACTTGCCGCCCAGTTCATCCCGGCCGGTTCGCGCGTGCTCGATCTCAGCGACACGACGACCTTGCAGCGCATGCTGCCGAACGGCTGCAGCTATCAAGGCCGCGACAGCGTCAGGTGCGACCGCGGGGCTGTTTGCGATATCGCGGGCGGTGACTTTCCGACCCAGGCCGCGGCACGATCCGACATCATCGTCATGCTCGGCATGCTCGAACGCGTCGCCGACGTGGAGAACCTGTTCACCCATCTGCGCTTCTGCAAGCAGGACATGATCCTGAGCTACAGCGCGACCGATCTGGCCGGCGGCGGCGCGCGCGCCGGCTTCGCCAACGCCTTGAGCTTCTACGATCTCGCGCTGCTGTTCGACCGCTACGGGTTCTGCGTCCAATGCACCGCGCCGATCGATGCGGGGCAGGTGCTGATGCGGCTCACCCCGACCGAGCGGCTCAAGCCGGTCGCCGCCTGCAGCGTCGCGGTGATCTCCGACAGCGGCACGGGGACGTTCGGCAGCCGGCTCGGCTGCCGGATGATCAATGCGCTGCTGCCGGGCGAGGCCGACGTGCATCATATGGGCTTCGGCGAACTGCATCAGGCGCGCGCCAAATACGACCTGGTGGTGCTCGGCACCGGCGACAGCCTGTTCCAGCCGTTGCTCGGCGACGACGTGCTCGACATCGTTTCGCGCGGCAAGGCGGCCATTGGAATATTCGGCACGCAATACCGCGAGCTGATCCCGCGGCCGGCGCTCGACCGGCTCATCGAGCGGCTCGATACCTGGTTCGCGCGCTCACAGGACGACGTCCTGCTTTACGGCCGCGGCCGCAGCAACGTGGTGCATCTCGGCGACTGGCTGATCGACCAGTTTCCGATGAACACGTCCAGCTTGGACGAACCGCTGCAGGTCATCGACGAAATCCGGCCGGAACACCCCCTCGACCGCGCCATCCAGGTCATCCAGTGCCATAAAAACGTTTTTTCGACGCGCCTGCATCCGCTGCTCTGCGCGCTCACCTCGGCCGAGACCGCGGCCTATGCCGATGCGCCCTCGCAGCAGATGCCGGGCATCGGCTCCGGCATCTTCCGCAGCATGCTGATCGATATTTTCGGCCGCAGTTATCCGGAAAAGCAGTCCTTCACGGTCGATCGCGACGCGGTCCGCCGCTACAAGGCGCGCGTCCACCGCAACGTGGCCGGCGTCGCCGAGCGGATCGATAGCATCCTGCGCAATGTGGCGATGGCGGCGGCCTGACATAGCCGCTCATCCCCGCGAAAGCGGGATCCAGTGTTGCAAATTCCCAAAGCTCCGATTCTTGGCTCTGGATTCCCGCTTGCGCGGGAATGAGCGGAGTTGGGCCAAGGCGGAGTTTATTTTTTCAGCCACCCAGCCTATAACCCCGCCGGCATCAACCACATTGCAGTTCGAGTCATGGCCGGTCATTCCCAATTCAAGAACATCATGCACCGCAAGGGGCGCCAGGATAAGGCGCGCTCCACGCTGTTCGGCAAGCTCGCGCGCG
>DAIMKK010000629.1:0-1727 GCA_036721745.1 Pseudolabrys sp.
CTCGCCTCCCTGCGGACCGCGTGACCTACCAATTCGCACCTGGGCAGTTACGAATTATCCAGAAGCAAACAGAGTTTATCGATCGCGCGGTGAGCCCGGAATTTCGCAGCAGCTTTGGCATATCCGTGACAAGATCGGCGAAGTAGACTGCTTAGTGACAGGCGGTCCGGTCCATTTCCTGCATGAAACGCATCCAGAATTGATCTTCTGGGGCCGCAACGACTGTCGAAAGCTACCGTATAAGAAATCGGACGCAGGTCGACGAAAGCGCGTCGAGATACTTCGGAAGCTAGGCTTCACGCGCATCGGACAGATGCTGGCGTGGCGTTTTGGTACCGGCATCGGTCGCGACGATTTAATCGACGCATGTGCCTGCGCGCTTGCAGCGCGCGACGCGAAGGATACTCTAGGTGATGATAGTATCGACGCGCGCGGACTACGGATGGAAATGCATTATTAAGGTGCTGAAATGCCCCTCACCATCTACGGCATCAAGAACTGCGACACCATGAAGAAGGCGCGCGCCTGGCTCGACAAGCACGGCGTCGATTACGCTTTTCATGACTACAAGACCGCCGGTATCGAGCGCGCCAAGCTGGAAGGCTGGGCGAAGAAGGCTGGTTGGGAGACATTGCTCAACCACGCCGGCGCGACCTTCCGCAAACTACCCGACAAGGACAAAGTGGGCCTCACCGAAAAGAAAGCCATCGGGCTGATGCTGGCGCAGCCGTCGATGATCAAGCGTCCGGTGCTCGAACTCGTCGGCGGCAAATTACTGGTCGGTTTCAAGCCGGAACAATATGCCGCCGCGCTCGGTTGAGGCGGCGATGAAAATCTACAAAAAGCGCGACTTCCCCGTCTCCGACATCCGCCGCTTCCTGGAGCCCGGACCGGTGGTGCTGGTCTCGTCGGCTCACAAAGGCGAGACCAACATCATGACCATGGGTTGGCACATGGTGATGGAATTCGTGCCGTCATTGGTTGCCTGCCTGATCTCCAGCGGCAATCACAGTTACGAGCTTGTAAGACGCAGCAAGGAATGCGTGATCAATATCCCGACTTTGGAGCTGGCGCCGGTCGTCGCCAAGATCGGCAATTGCTCGGGCGCCGACGTCGACAAGTTCGCTGAGTTCAATCTCACCGCGGTCCCCGCCGAGCAAGTCCGGGCTCCGCTGATCGCGCAGTGTTACGCCAACCTGGAATGCAAGCTGGTGGACGACCGCCTGCGCGACAAATACAACGTGTTCATCTTCGAGGTGGTGAAGGCGCACGCCGCGCCGACCCCAAAATACCCCAAGACCATCCATTACCGCGGAGACGGCATGTTCATTGTCGCCGGCCGCTCGCTCAATCTGCGCCGGTATTTTCGGCCGGGGATGCTCTAGGCGCTTTGGCGCGCCCCTTGATTAGCCCCGTTTTCCCTGCCACATGCGCCCCATGAACGTCCCCCTGCGCCCCGCCGATTCGATCCCGCTCACGCCGCTCGGCGCGGAAGTCGAGCGCCGGCGCACCTTTGCCATCATTTCCCACCCCGACGCCGGCAAGACCACGCTGACCGAGAAGCTGCTGCTGTTCGGCGGCGCCATCAATCTCGCCGGCCAGGTCAAGGCCAAGCGCGACCGCCGCTCCACCCGCTCGGACTGGATGGCGATCGAGCGCGAGCGCGGCATTTCGGTGGTCACCTCGGTGATGACCTTCGATTACGATAACCGCGTGTTCAATCTGCT
>DAIMKK010000630.1:0-887 GCA_036721745.1 Pseudolabrys sp.
CCCGGCACCAGCGACGAAGATGGTGCGTAAAGCGGCCACCGGTCGATCAGGCGACCTTGTCTTTCACCACGCATTCGGGCGGCCGGGCTTCGCCGGCGGCGAGGTCGGCGGCGTAGCGATACAGGGTCGAGCAATAGGGGCAGATGATCTCGTTGTCGTTGCCCAGATCGAGAAAGACATGCGGGTGATCGAAGGGCGGATTGGCGCCTACACACATGAACTCCTGCGAGCCGATCTCGATGACCGACACGCCTGCATCATTGTGAAAGTGCGGAACGACATGATCGGACATAATATGCACCTTGGATGGCAAGGGAGACGGGACGCAGTCAACAAGACGCAGCAGGTTGGGAAAAGCCGCGAACCATACCGGCGGGTGTCGTTGATTCCCAGAGCCCCGCGAGAGCCCCGACCGCTCATTTGCTCATGCAAATTCGACACAATCTTGTCGTCCCAGAGAAGCCCTTCTTTCGTCGGGGCTGTTGTGTCGTAAAAGCGGCATACCATTTTGAGTGGGCTGGAAACATTGGGATTTTGAGGATGCGCATCGGTTCGACGATTGCATGTGCGGCGATTTGCGCGGCTTTGTTTGCCGCGCTGTGGCCGCATGCGCGCGACGCCGGCGCCATTCTGGCGGCGCAGGACGATCCGGCTGTTCTCTCCGACCTCCAGCTCAATTCTGCTCTGCGGAACGACCAGGCCGTCATTGCCGAGCATGTCGAGGCGGCGCTTGCCGCCAACGATGCCGATCTCGCCAGCAGCTTTGTCGAGCTCGCCGGGGAGAAAAACATCTCGCTCAGCCAAGAACTGTCGCGGCGGGTGGCTGATGCGGTGGCCGCGGAAAATTCGTCGTCGCATTTTGCAAAACGCTTCGCCACAGGTCTCGT
>DAIMKK010000630.1:897-1721 GCA_036721745.1 Pseudolabrys sp.
ATGTCGCGAGCCTGTCGGGCACCGTCGCCGGCGATTTGTTCGTGTTCGGCGACATCAGGGACGTGGTGCGCGAAGGCAAGCACCTCGCCATGGGTGAGGACACCGACCGGCTGGTGCTGGGCCTTGCCGCCGCCGGACTCGCGGTGACGGCGGCGACCTATGTCTCGGTCGGCGGCGTAGCGCCGGTGCGCGCCGGTCTCACGCTGGTCAAGGATGCCCGCAAGGTCGGGCGGCTGGGCGAGGGGCTCACGCAATGGGCAGGCCGCTCCGCGCGCGGCATGGTTGACGCGCCGATGCTGCAGAATGCGGTCGCGTCGGGCTCGGTGATGCGGCCGGGGCAGACCATCAGTGCGATACGAGCCGCCTTCCATGCCGAGAAGGCGGGCGCGCTGGTGCGTCTGGCCAAGGACGTCGGACGTGTCAGTGAAAAAGCCGGCGCGCGCGGCGCGCTGGATACGCTGAGAATAGCCGAAGGCCCAAAAGATGTCGCGCGCGCCGCCCGGCTTGCGGAATCCAAGGGCGGCCAGACCCGCGCGATCCTCAAAGTGCTGGGCCGCGGCGCATTGCTGCTGGCGGCCGGCGCGTTCAATCTGACGCTGTGGCTGTTCGGCGCGCTGCTGGCGTTGTTCGGCTTTCTGTCCTCGATCAAGGCCACCACCGAACGCCTGACCGTGTCGTGGCTGCACGCTAAGAAGGCGCGGCGGTTGCGAAAACAGATGGCGGCGGCGTCGCAGCCGGCTATGGCGATCGGCGGCTGACCCCGGTTAACATTCAGCTATGAATTTAATTCTGAATTTGCCACGAATTCGGCTTCACCTCTCCCA
>DAIMKK010000631.1:0-1720 GCA_036721745.1 Pseudolabrys sp.
GACCGGACGTTCGTCGGCGAACACCTCCATGCGGTCGACCAGCTTCACGATGCGGTCGGTTTCGTCGCAAATCAGCTTGGTGAGTGAACGATCGTCGTCGCCGGCCGACTGCTCGAGCAATTGTGCCGCGCCACGAATACCCGACAACGGATTCTTGATTTCGTGCGCGAGCATGGCGGCGAGAGCGATCACCGAGCGGGCCGCCCCGCGATGCGTAAGCTGGCGGTCCATTTTATCGGCGATAGTGCGCTCTTGCAGCATGACGACGACGTGGTCGGGATATTCCGCCAGCGGTCCGACATAGAGATCGACCAGGCGCTCGCCCGGATTGCGCGGGGTCGCCAAATCCACCTTGTACTCGTTTACCGCAGAGCCGCGCTGACGAACCTGCTCGATCAATGAGAGCAAGGGCGATCCGAACGGCACCAGGTCGCGCAACATGTGCCGGCGCAGCACCGGGATCGACGCCTCGAAGAACTGCTCGGCGGCGACATTGGCATCAGCGATCTTGCCGTCGGGCGATACCATGATTACCGGATGTGGCAGTGCGTGCAGCACCGCGTCGGCCGGCGAATTGACGATAGCGGAGACAGCGTGCGCCCGGCTCATGCGGCGGCTCTCCATGCGAAGGCGTCGTAGGCCTCGGCGAGCAGCCTGCGCGCCTGCGCAGGCTCTTCGGCCGTAAGCACGCGACCGCGATGGCTTTTGAGAAGATCGATCGATACGCCCGCTGTTGCCGCCGCGGAATCGAGCGCCCAGGCCAAGTGCTTGCGGGCGTGCCGGCGGCCGATCGTCAGTCCGTGATGAACGAGCATCTCGTGATAAAGCGTATCGATCAGCGTAAATTGTTCGGCGAGTGGCGGCGTGCGCTCGCGCTTGCCGGTCGCGAGATAACGCGCCACCTGCCCTGGGAACCAAGGTCGCCCTTGCGCGGCGCGGCCGATCATCACCGCATCGGCGCCCGAGGCGGCGAGCGCGCGTTCGGCGTCGTCGAACGAACGAATGTCGCCATTGACGGTGACCGGGATCGATACCGCCTGCTTCACAGCGCGCACCGCCGACCAATCGGCGCCGCCATCGTAGAACTGGCAGCGGGTACGGCCGTGCACGGTGATCATGGAAACGCCGGCGGTTTCCGCGCGGCGCGCGAGGTCCGGCGCATTGATGCTGGCGTGATCCCAGCCCAGCCGCATTTTCAAGGTGACCGGCACGCGCACGGCGGCGACGGTCGCCTCGATCAAGCTCAAGGCATGATCGAGATCGCGCATCAGCGCCGAACCGGCGGCGCCGTTGGTCACCTGCTTGGAGGGGCATCCCATGTTGATGTCGATAATCTGCGCGCCTTGCGCCTCAGCCATGCGGGCGCCTTCGGCCATCCAACGCGTCTCGCAGCCGGCGAGCTGCACGACGTGGATGGCGACACCTTGGCCCTCGCTACGCACGCGCGCCTCGCGTTGGCCCTCGACGAGTGCAGCGCACGCGGTCATCTCCGAAACCACCAGACCCGCGCCATGGCGCTCGGCGAGACGGCGGAACGGGACGTCGGTGATGCCCGACATAGGGGCCAAAATCACGCGGTTCGGCACTTTTATGGTGCCGATTTGCAGAGAATCGCCCACAATCTGCTTGATTTCGTCTCGCACGGAATATCTGCCGATCAATTAGGCGGCCTCTTTTGGTGCCCAGAGTTTAGCCATTTTGTCATCCGGCGCAAGTGCTG
>DAIMKK010000632.1:0-1710 GCA_036721745.1 Pseudolabrys sp.
CTACGGCGCCGATCGAACCGCCGTGAGCGCGCTACTTTGAACTCGGGTGCCAAAGCGGCCGGTAGCCGCGCGACAGCACGGTGAGGATAGACGGCGGCGTGAGTACATCCACGTCAATTGCGTGCGGGCGCGGCCTCGCTTTGGCGTAGCCCGACGGCGTCCAGCGCAGCAGCCGCGCGCCGCGCAGGGCGAAGGCCTCGCCGGCAAGCGCGATCATCGCGCCGTCGGGCAGCGTGTCGATCTTGCGCCGATGCACGCGCTTGGTTTTTCCGTCGAGACGCTCGGCATGCAGCACCTCGTCCATCGCCGGCGCGGTCGCACGCTTGCGCTTGCCCGAAAACAGTGCCGCAAAAAATTCCGCGTCCCGGCGCCGGCATTCGAAGCAGGGCCGGTGACCGGCGGCGAGCGCCGTCACTTCGTCGAGAAAAAATAATTCGCTATAGCTGTCGCCCCACACCTTGCGGCGGCGGTTGTTGAATTCGAGACGGC
Source organism: Pseudolabrys sp. (assembly GCA_036721745.1). Lineage (GTDB taxonomy): Bacteria > Pseudomonadota > Alphaproteobacteria > Rhizobiales > Xanthobacteraceae > Pseudolabrys. The sequence continues at coordinate 490 of DAIMKK010000632.1, forward strand.
AGCAGATCCATTGCTTCGAGGTCCAGCGCCGTGCGCCGAGCTTGCGGTGCCGATCGTGCAATCGCCCGCCGCGATTGCCCATCAGCGATCCGCGCGCCGGATTGGCAAACAAAGCGCCAAAAGGTTCGACGCGGTTTTGCAGGGACATAGGCAGGCGTCAAAAAACAAGGTGGCCGGGACACGTACAACCCGGCCACCATATCCGTTCCAGGAAGACCCGGTTACCCGGACGAATGACTTAATAAAACCAACCGCGGGCGCCGGCGCTTTGATCGAAATCAATACCAGGCGGCCTGTGAATAAGACGCGGCAGCACTGGAACCGTATACGTTTTGGATTAAATCAGCGCGTGCCTAACATTTTGTTTGAGCATGATCTTTTCCGAAAACCGGTTTCCACTTTTCGGGATCATGCTCGCACGAAAACGCCCGCCGGATGGGCGGGCGTTCGCAGCAAATGACGGAAAGCTCAGCCCTGCGGCTGCGGCGCGACTTCGCCGGTCGGCGCGTCGGGCCGCGGGCGTTGCTTGCCGGCGGGCGGCACGGCGGAGGAGCGCGGCGTGGTCGGCTCGATCACCGATTCGCGCACCGGCCGTTTGCCGTTGATCAGATCCTTGATCTCGTCGCCGGTCAACATTTCGAACTCAAGCAGACCCTTGGCTAGAATTTCGAGATCGGCGCGCCTGTCGGTGAGGATTTGCGTCGCCTCGGTATACCCGGCCTCGACCAGCTTGCGCACTTCGGCATCGATAGTCTGCGCGGTCGCCTCCGAGATGTTCTGCTGGCGCGACACCTGATAGCCGAGGAACACCTCGTCCTGATTTTCGCCGTAAGCAACCGTGCCGAGCTTGTCCGATAAGCCCCAGCGCGTCACCATCAAGCGGGCGAGCTTGGTCGCCTGCTCGATGTCGGAGGCGGCGCCGCTTGTGACTTTCTCGCGGCCGAACACCATTTCCTCGGCGACGCGCCCGCCCATCATGATGGCGAGGCGCGAGGTCATCTGCTCGCGGCTCATCGACAGTTTGTCGCGCTCGGGCAGCTGCATGACCATGCCGAGCGCGCGGCCGCGCGGAATGATGGTGGCCTTGTGCACGGGGTCGGTAGCCTTGACGTTGAGCGCGACGATGGCGTGGCCGCCTTCGTGATAGGCGGTCAGCATCTTCTCCTCGTCGGTCATCACCAGCGACTTGCGCTCGGCGCCCATCATCACCTTGTCTTTGGC
>DAIMKK010000633.1:0-1707 GCA_036721745.1 Pseudolabrys sp.
GGCTGTGCACGAACGAGGCAAGAAATGAGCAGCGTATGGCGTCGGCTACGCTTGGTCCCACTCGCGGCCGGCGCGGTCGCGTTGCTCGCCGGGCTGTGGGCTGGCCTTGCGCGGCTCGGGCTGGCGCTGCCGGGCGGCGTGCCTGCCCTATCCGAGTTCCACGGCGCCCTCATGATCTGCGGGTTTCTCGGGACCCTGATCAGCCTCGAACGCGCGGTGGCGATCGGCCGGTGGTGGGCTTATGCGGCGCCGGCCCTATCCGCAATCGGTGCGGTGACGCTCATCGCCGGCGCACCAGCATTCGCGAGCGGTGCCTTTCTACTCGCCGGCATCGCCCTCACCATCAATTCGACGATCGTCGTCGCACGTCAACCCGCGCTGTTCACGATTATTCTGGCAGTCGCGGCGGCGTGCTGGATAGGCGGAACGCTTGTGTGGATCCAGGGAGCCGAAGCGGCCGACGTCGCCGGATGGTGGCTGGCATTTCTCGTTCTCACCGTCGCCGCCGAACGTCTCGAACTCAGCCGGCTGCTGTCGCCGCCGCGCTCAAGCCAGCTGACTTTTGCCATCGCGGCCGCGCTGATCATTACTGGGGCGGCGCGTGGAGAATTTGGCGGCGAAGCGGCGCCGTTCAGCGGCGCTGGCCTGCTCGCGTCCACCGCGTGGCTCGTCAGGCATGACATCGCGCTGCGAACGATTCGCTTTTCCGCACAGCCGCGTTTTTCGGCCGCTTGCCTGCTCGCAGGGTATTTTTGGCTCGGAGTCGCCGGACTTCTGCTCCTCGTAATCCCGCCGGGCACGACGGCCTTTTCCTATGACGCCGCCGTCCATGCCATCACGATCGGATTCATCTTGTCGATGATATTCGGGCACGCCCCCATCATTCTTCCCGCGGTGACAGGATTACGCGTCCGATATAGTACCGCCGTTTATGTGCCGCTTTTCCTTCTGCACCTTTCGGTGTTGTTTCGGATTGTAGCCGACCTGTTCGGGCGCACAGAAATGCGCACTATCAGCGGACCCGCGACGATCGTCGCCCTCGCAGCCTATGCCGCCACACTCACCATAGCGTCACGAAAGCAATGATTTGGCCGGTTACCATAGACAATTCAAGCCGCCTCCCGGCTGGATTCATCTGAGCGCACGGCGCGCCAATACTGCAATCATGACCCATACAGCGCTGCGAATAATCATTGCGCCGACCGTTCTCGCCTCGAACGCCAGGCCTACAAAAATATGGATTCCGAGCGCAATGAACACAGCAATTGTCGCAACAGCTATCGCCGCCGACAGATGGGCCGCCCAACGTTTCCACAAGAGCAGCCCGATGCCTGCGATGACGTATGCAAAGCCAGCGACGAAGTTGAACCATAGAACGAAAGGAACGATGTTGCCGGCAGCACTTCTTACTTCCACGTCGCCAAACAGGGTTTTTCCGCCTACAACGATGGTGACGGCTCCGAATGCGATCGCGACCAGCGCCAGAACAGCGGCCCAACGCGGAGTTCGGGGTGTTGTTGGACACATGATTTTTGCCTTTGCTACCGCAAGATGCTGTCAATCTTACTCTTGGCAACGTCCGATCCAGCACGATATGGCAAATTTAGCTGCCTCCCGCTTGACATCGATCAAGCAACAAATTGGACCTTCAGCACAAAATGCTCTCTACGTTTCTCGCAGCTGGGAGAATGGCCGTGCGCCAACCCG
>DAIMKK010000634.1:0-1705 GCA_036721745.1 Pseudolabrys sp.
CGGAAGGGCTGTCACTGATCGTGGTCGAGCAAGACATCGCGCAGGCGCTCAAAGCGGCGCGGCAAGTCTACTGCCTGCAGGAAGGCCGCATCGCGCTGCAAGGACAGGCAGCGGAGCTCACGCGCGAAACCATCTCAGCAGCGTATTTCGGGGTGTGATGCCGATGCAGTGGCTTAACGTCATCCTGCAAGGCGTGCTGATCGGCGGGCTTTACGCCATGTTCGCCGCCGGGCTGTCGCTGATCTTCGGCGTTATGCGGCTCGTGAACATCGCGCACGGCGATCTGATCGTGCTCGCGGCCTATGTGGCGCTGATGGTGACGCAGGCGCTCGGCGTCGATCCGCTCACCTCGCTGCTGCTGGTAACGCCTATCATGGCGGCGATCGGCTACGCATTGCAACGCGGGCTGCTCAACTACACGTTGGGCGACGACTTGCTGCCGCCGCTGCTGGTGACCTTCGGCCTCTCCATCATCATCCAGAACGGCCTATTGGAATTGTTCACCGCCGACAGCCGCAAGCTGCAGGCCGGCGCGATCGAGATTCAAACATTCGAGCTGATGCAAGGCGTCTGGATCGGCATGCTGCCGCTCATCCAGTTCGCCGTCGCGGTAGCGGTGATCGCCGGCCTGCAGGCGCTGTTCTACAAGACCGCGCTCGGCCGCGCCTTCCGCGCCACCTCCGACGATCAGGCGGTTGCGCAGTTGATGGGCCTCGATACCCGCCACGTCTTTGCCATGGCGATGGCGCTGTCGTTGGCCATCATCGCCATCGCGGGCGTGTTCCTGGCGGTGCGCGCCAATTTCGATCCGGCCATCGGACCGGCGCGTCTGATCTTCGGCTTCGAAGCAGTCATCATCGGCGGCCTCGGCAGCATGTGGGGCACGCTCGCTGGCGGCGTCATTCTGGGCGTGTCGCAGGCGATTGGCGCACAGATCGATCCGGGCTGGCAATTGCTGGCCGGCCATTTGGCGTTCCTGGTTATTCTGGCTGTCCGCCCGCAGGGCCTATTTCCGAAGGTGTCGGGATGAGTCGCGTTGAGCACGCCACGCGCTCGAGCCGCATCGGCGTCGCATTGATCGCCGCGGCAGCGGTCGTCCTGGCGCTGGCGCCGTTCTGGGGCGACCGCCAGATGCTACGGCTGCTCGCCGAGATATTCACCTTCGTGGCGCTGGCAAGCTTGTGGAATCTGCTCGCCGGCTATGCTGGCTTGGTGTCGGTTGGCCAGCAAGTATTCGTCGGTCTCGGCGGCTACCTGTTGTTTGCGCTGGTCATCCTTGCCGGCGTTCATCCCATCGCGGCCATTTTGATCGCCGGACCGATCGGCGCGCTGGTCGCCGTTCCGGTGGCGGCGCTTATTTTCCGCCTGCGCGGAGCTTACTTTGCCATCGGCACCTGGGTGGTGGCGGAAGTCTTCCGACTGCTCGCCTCGCAAATCTCGGTGCTCGGCGGCGGCTCCGGCATCAGTCTGCCAGCGTCGATCGTGATCGCCATGGCGTCGACCCGGCAACTGCGCGAATTTGAAATTTATTGGTTGGCGTTGGCGCTCACCGCCGCCGTGCTGGGCGCGATCGTCGCGCTGCTGCGCTCGCGCCACGGCCTCGCCCTCACCGCCATTCGCGACAACGAACTGGCGGCGCAGAGCAACGGTATCGACGTCACCCGTATCAAGTTCATCGTCTACGTGCTGACCGGTTTCGGCACCG
>DAIMKK010000635.1:0-1704 GCA_036721745.1 Pseudolabrys sp.
GTCTTCCGCCGTGGTGGCGCGGTAATCGACCGCGACGCCGCTATCCTGCGCGTGTGCGCCCGCCACGGCGATGTTTTCCTTGGACGGGTCGGCGCCGACCATCTGCGCGCCCAGCCGTGCCAAGGGCTCCGACAGAATGCCACCGCCGCAGCCGATATCGAGCATGCGTAGCGCTTTGAGGCAGTCGAGCTTCTTAGGCTCGCGGCCAAACCGCTCGGCGGCCTTGTCGCGGATATAACCGAGCCGCACCGGATTGAACTTGTGCAACGCCGCCATCGGCCCACGCGTATCCCACCACGTGGCGGCGTGGCGCGAGAAGCGCTCGACTTCGGCGTCGTCGATGGAAGATGCCCTATGCTTCATGTCAGCGCGCCGTCACATGATTGCGGAAGTCGAGCGGACGGCCGATACCGTGCATGATTTCCATGGTTTCGCCGGTGCCGCGTACCGTGATGTCGCCATAGTCCAGCAAGCGGCCCATGATCGATTGGTCGACGTCGATGCTTTCCACCTTGTCCATGTTCATTTCGACGGTATGCCGGTTGATAAAACCGCGCTTATAGACGATGCGCCGGTTGGTCACGTCGATTTCGGTGGTCCAGCGCCTGAACCAGGCCGACGCAAAGGTCACCGTGGCGGCCGCCAAAAACGCAATCGATCCGATCAGCCAGCTCATTCCGGTTGGCCCTGATTTGACCAGCGTCAGCAGCGTCAATGCGATCAGCGACAACAAAATGGCCGGAACGTAAATAACCCAGTGGATCGTACCCGAGTAGAGCACGGTTTCGCCGGGCTGCAGAATTCGTTCGATATATCGCATCACCGCCACCCGAAAGTGTAACGCTATCGAGGCCCAAACGACCTCTTAATGTTGCAGTCTCGCCACCCCGCCGGTATGTATACGCGCCTTTTGCGGCCGGCACAGCCGGCCGCTTGTTAGCGCCTTTTGGCGCGTCCGGGAACGTCAGGTCCTAAAAAGTTATGGCTCGCCTGGTGATGAAATTCGGCGGAACGTCGGTCGCCGATCTCGACCGCATCCGCAACGTGGCGCGCCACGTCAAGCGCGAGGTCGACGCCGGCCATGACGTGGCCGTCGTGGTCTCCGCCATGGCGGGCGTGACCAATCAGCTGGTCGAGTGGTGCCGGCAGGCCGCCATGCTGCACGACGCGCGCGAATACGACGCGGTGGTGGCGACCGGCGAGGAGGTCACCGCCGGGTTGCTGGCCATCGTGCTGGAAGGTATGGGCGTCAATGCGCGTTCCTGGCAGGGCTGGCAATTGCCGATCCTGACCGACAACGCGCATGGCGCGGCGCGCATTCTGGAGGCGATCGGCGCCGAGCTGATCCGCCGCTTCAAGGAGATGAGCCAGGTCGCGGTGATCGCCGGCTTCCAGGGCATGCACAAGGAGACCGGGCGCATCACCACGCTCGGCCGCGGCGGCTCCGACACCTCGGCGGTCGCGATCGCCGCCGCCATCGGCGCCGAGCGCTGCGACATCTACACTGACGTCGACGGCGTCTACACGACCGATCCGCGCGTGGTGGCCAAGGCGCACCGCTTGGACAAGATCGCCTACGAGGAAATGCTCGAGCTCGCTTCGCTCGGCGCCAAGGTCATGCAGGTGCGCTCGGTCGAACTCGGCATGGTCCACAATGTGCGCATTTTTGTGCGCTCGAGCTTCGAAAAGCCGGAGGACATCGAT
>DAIMKK010000636.1:0-1701 GCA_036721745.1 Pseudolabrys sp.
GCTCGGAGTCGCCGCACAAGGTCCAGACGTGGTAGGGCAGCTTGTCCAGGTACTTGCCCGCCAGCGCAACTCCGACCGAGATCGGAAGGCCCTGGCCCAGGGACCCGGTGGCGACGTCCACCCAGGGCAGCACCGGTGTGGGATGGCCCTCCAGCTTGGAGCCGAACTTCCGGAACGTCAGCAGCTCCCCGTCGCTGATCACGCCGGCCGCCTTGAAGCGCGCGAGCGCGGCGCGGATCGGCTTGGCGCCGCCGAATACGTCGCCGATCACGTCGGCGCGATGCAGCCGCGCCAGCACGCCCTTGCCGTCGCCGATCTCGCCATAGACGAAGGCCATGTGATGCACGCGGTCGAACGGCGTCACATAGGCATAGCCGTTGAGCGGCCCGATCTCGGAGGCGACTTGGAATTCCGCGACCCGCTCCACCAGCTTGTCGCGGTTCTGCCGGTAGGCGATCAACTCGGCGATCGAAACCTGCACCAGCTTATGTTTCTGCGCAAAGGCGGCGACGTCCGGTCCGCGCATCACGGTGCCGTCGTCTTTCATCAACTCGGACAGCACGCCGACCGGAGCCAAACCCGCGAGCCGGCACAGATCGACGCAAGCTTCCGTGTGGCCCGAGCGCATCAGCACGCCGCCCGGGCGCGCCAACAGCGGGAACACGTGGCCGGGGCGCACGAAGTCGGCGGCGCCGCTGTTGTCGTTGGCGAGCGCGCGCACGGTGTTGCAGCGTTCCTCGGCCGAAATGCCGGTGGTGAGCCCGTGGCGCACGTCGACCGAAACGGTGAAAGCGGTGCCGAGCGGAGCATCGTTTTCCGCCACCATTGGATCGAGATGCAGCCGGCGCGCGAGTTCGGCGCCGAGCGGCGCGCAGACGATGCCCGACGTGTTGCGGATGATGAACGCCATTTTTTCCGGCGTGCAGAGCGAGGCGGCGATGAACAGATCGCCCTCGTTCTCGCGGTCGTCGTCGTCGGTGACCACCACGATCTCGCCTTTGGCGAAGGCCTTGATCGCTGCATCGATTTTTTTGTGGGTATCGGACACGCGTTTACCTCGGAATGAGCGTCAGGCGGGCTTGAACGGCCACGCCGTCCCCTCACCCATTTGGCCACGATGCATCAGAAAGTGATCGGCCAGCACGCAGGCCACCATCGCCTCGCCGATCGGCACCGCGCGGATGCCGACGCAAGGATCGTGGCGGCCTTTGGTCACGATCTCGGTATCGCGGCCATAGCGGTCGACGGTTTTGCGCGGGGTCAATATCGATGAGGTCGGCTTGACCGCGAAACGCGCGACGATCGATTGCCCTGAGGATATGCCGCCGAGGATGCCGCCGGCGTGGTTGGACAGGAACACCGGCTTGCTTTCATTGCCCATTCTCATCTCGTCGGCATTGTCCTCGCCGCTCATCGCTGCGGTCGCGAAGCCATCGCCAATCTCCACGCCTTTGACTGCGTTGATGCCCATCAGCGCACCGGCGAGATCGCTGTCGAGCTTGGCATAGATCGGCGCGCCCAAGCCCGCCGGCGCGCCGTCCGCCACGATCTCGATCACCGCGCCGCAGGACGAACCGGCCTTGCGCACGCCGTCGAGATATTCCTCGAAGAACTTCGCCTGCTTGGCGTCCGGGCAGAAGAAGGGATTTTTGCCGACCTCGTTCCAGTCCCAGCGCGAACGATCGATTTTGTGCGGGCCCA
>DAIMKK010000637.1:0-1700 GCA_036721745.1 Pseudolabrys sp.
TTCTCTCGGCGATGGAAATCCTCGCGCGCGGTGACGTCAAGCCCGACCGGCTGGTCGGCTCCTGGGCCGGCGCTTTCGGCCCGACCCAGTTCATGCCAACCGCGTTCAAGCGCTACGCGGTCGATTTCGATCGCGACGGCCGCCGCGACGTGGTCGACTCGGTGCCCGATATCATCGCTTCGACCGCCAACAACCTGAAAAAGGACGGCTGGGTGACCGGGCAGACCTGGGGCTACGAAGTCGTGGTGCCGGCGACCTTCAATTTCATGCTCGCCGATCATGCGCGGTCGATGACGATCCGAGATTGGGAGCGTTACGGGATTACGCGGCCCGGCAATAAGCCGTTTCCGCGTCCGGATGACCGTGCATTCCTGCTGATCCCGGCCGGCGTGCAGGGCCCCGGCTTCATGATGCTGGCGAATTTCCGCGCCATCATGCGGTACAATCCGGCCGAGGCCTATGCGCTGGCGATCGGCCATCTGGCCGACCGCCTGCGCGGGTCTCCGCCATTCGCGCAAAACTGGCCGCGCTACGAGCGGGTTTTGTCGCGCGGCGAGCGGCTGGAGTTGCAGCAATTGCTGGAACGCCACGGCTATGATGTCGGCGAGGCGGACGGGCACCTCGGTGCCAAAACCAGGGCCGCGATTCGCGATTTTCAGACCAGGATCGGCCGGGTTCCGGACGGCTTTGCCTCGGCAGGCGTTCTCGACCATCTGCGCGGCCGCTGAAACTGACCTGCCGGCCACCTTCGAGTTGACATTTTTTGCGCGCTATTAGTCCATTGCGGGGCGAAGGCCCTCTTCGCGGCTGGCCTTTTCCCTTGTAGATTAAGGACTTGATAGGGCTAAGGTTTGGACGATTTGTATGGTTGGCAAAATACGCCTTGCGCGGTGGCTCATCGGCGCGGTCATTCTGGCCATGGCCGAGTGCGCCAGCGTGGCGGCGATCGAGATCGCGCTCACGTTGCCTGCTCAGGCGCAGCGGGCCGATGACCGCTATCCGTTTTTGAGCCGCCAGCGTCAACAGGGCGGATTCTTCGGAGGGTTTTTCGGCGGCGGCTTCAACTCGCGGTCCAATCCGGGTGAATTCCAGCAGCAACCGCAAACTCAAATTCAGTCCGAATCCTTGCGTGCGCCGAGCCCGCACAAGCCGGATGCAAACGCGCCCGCGCCTACCACCTCCATTGTGGTGATGGGCGACAGCATGGCCGATTGGCTCGCTTATGGCCTGGAGGATGCGTTTTCGGACTCCCCGGAAGTTGGCATCGTCCGCAAGAATAAGATTTATTCCGGCCTATTGCGTTACGAAACCAAAAGCGATCTCGATTGGTGGCACGTCGCGCGGGACATCCTTACGCAGGAGAAGCCCAATTACGTGATCATGATGCTGGGCGTCGGCGACCGCCAGAACATCCGGGAGCGTGATCTGGCCAAAGAAGCCGACAAAAACGCCAAGGACGCGCAGGACAAAAAGGACGCCGACAAAAACGCGAAGACCAAGGATCAGTCCGACGATCAAGATCAAACGACGATCGCCACGGCCGAGCCGCAGCGCGCCAAGAGCGCCAACGGCATCATCGAATTTCGCAGCGACAAATGGGCCGAGGTTTACGCCAAGCGCATCGACGAAACGATTGCAGCGCTCAAGAGCAAGGGCGTGCCGGTGTTCTGGGTCGGCCTGCCGTCGATCCGCGGCACCAA
>DAIMKK010000638.1:0-1683 GCA_036721745.1 Pseudolabrys sp.
TCGGTCATGGTCTTTTCGCGTGGCTGCATGGTGACAGCAATTGCAATCGACTTCTTGCCAGGGTCAATGCCCTTGCCCTCGTAGACGTCGAACACGCTAACGCCCACAATCAGTTTTTTGTCGACGCTTTGCGCCGCGCGCACGATGTCGGCGGCCTTCACGCTTGCGTCCACCACGAAGGCAAAATCGCGCTCGACCGGCTGAAACGGCGACAGCTCGAGCATGGGCTTGGCCCGCGTCGGCTTGGCCTTGGGCTCGGGGATTTTTTCCAGGATCACTTCGAACGCCACCAGCGGACCTTCCGCCTTGAGCGCGGCCAGCACGCGCGGATGCAACTCACCGAAAGTGCCGAGCACGTTCTGCGGCCCGATCTGGATGGTGCCGGAACGGCCGGGATGGAACCAGGCCGCCCCGCCCGGCACCACTTGCAGGGCCTGCATCGGCGCACCAGCAGCCGACAGCACGGCGAAGGCGTCGGCCTTGGCGTCGAAAGCATCGACCGCCTCAGCCTTGCTCGACCAGTGCCGGCCGATGCCGGCGGCCTTAGCGAGCGCGCGGCGCACCCCGCCGGCGGCCGTGAGCTGGTCCTGCGGCTGGTCGCCTTTGAAAATCTGCCCGACCTCGAACAGCGCGACATCCGTGCTGCCACGGTCGGCGTTGCGCTGCGCCGCCATCACCAGCCCAGGAATGAGGCTTGGCCGCATGTCGGAGAGTTCGGCTGCAATTGGATTGGCCAGCGCTAAGGCCGGGCTGCCGCCGCCAAATAATTCCGCTTCGCGTTTGCCCACGAACGACCAGGTGACGGCCTCCACCATGGCGCGCGCGGCCAATGCACGCTTGGCCTTGCGGGTGCGGTTTTGGATCGGCGTGAGCACGGGCTTGCGCGCGTGCTCGCAGCGCGGGAACGGCGTCGAGGGCACCTGACCGACGCCGATGATGCGCACCAGTTCCTCGACGATGTCGGCCCGGCCATGCACGTCGGGCCGCCATGACGGCACCGCGACCTTGACGCGTTCGCTCTGGCCGGCGGCGAAGAAGCCGAGCTTCTCCAGCACGCGGCGCACATCGGCGAGCGGCAGCTTGATGCCGGCCAGCCGCTGCAATTCGTTCAAGGGAAAATCGATCACGGTTTCCTTCGGCGCCGGGTCGCCGGCAACCACGATCTCCGACGTCGTGCCGCCGCACAGATCGAGCACCATCTGCGTCGCCAGCTCCAGGCCCGGCAGCATGAAATTCGGATCGACGCCGCGCTCGAAACGATAGCGCGCGTCGGAATTGATGCCGAGCTTGCGTCCGGTCTGCGCGATATTGAACTCGTCCCATAGCGCCGATTCGATCAGCACATCTGTCGTCGTTTCCGAGCAGCCGGTGGCCTCGCCGCCCATGATGCCGGCAAGCGATTCGACGCCCTTCTCGTCGGCGATCACGCAGGTGGCCTGATCGAGCGTGTAGGTCTTGCCGTCGAGCGCCAGCAGCGTCTCGCCGTTGACGGCGCGGCGCACGGTGAGATTGCCTTTGACCTTCTTGGCGTCGAACACATGCAGCGGGCGGCCGCGGTCGAAGGTGATGAAGTTGGTGATGTCGACCAGCGCGTTGATCGGCCGCAGGCCGATCGCGGTCAGGCGTTTCTGCAGCCATTCCGGCGACGGGCCGTTCTTGACGCCTTTGACCAGCCGCAGACCG
>DAIMKK010000639.1:0-1677 GCA_036721745.1 Pseudolabrys sp.
CTTTTGTCGGCCTTCCTCGACAACGCGCCGACGTATCTGGTGTTCTTCCAGCTCGCCGGCGGCGATGCCGGCGTGCTCATGACAAAACTCAGCGCTACGCTCGCGGCCATTTCCATGGGCGCGGTCTACATGGGCGCGCTCACTTACATCGGCAACGCGCCCAATTTCATGGTCTATGCCATCGCCAACGAGCGCGGCGTGAAGATGCCGAGCTTCTTCGGCTACATGCTGTGGTCGTGCGCCGTGCTGCTGCCAGTGCTTGGCCTGCTTACTTTCCTTTCCGTCGGCGCGCCTTGACCTTGGGCCTGCCACGCTTGGCGGCGGCCGGTTTCGCCGCTTTCGCCGGTAGCACCGCGATCGCCTCGACCTCGAACAGCGCGCCCGGGCGCGCCAGCTGCGAAATCGCCACCGTGGTCGAGGCCGGCGGAGCGGCGGTGGTGACGAACTCGTCGCGCACCTCGCGGAAAATTCCGATGTGCGACATATCGACCAAATAATTGTTGATCTTCACCACGTCCTTGAATGTCGCTCCGGCGCCTGCCAGCGCGAACTTGAGGTTCTCGAAGGCTCTGAAAGCCTGCGCGCGGAAATCGCCGGACGCGCCGACCAGCTGGTTATTCATGTCGATGCCGAGCTGGCCGGCGATGAAGATCAGCCGGTTCGGCCCGGTCGCCTCGACCACGTAAGTGTAGCCCGGCGGTTTGGCCATGGTTTTCGGATTGCTGAAGCGGACATTGGCAGCCATCGATCACCTCCCTGTTGTTCGTAAAACTTCTTACTTTTCCTCAAGCAGTCCTAAACGTTTGCCGAGCCATTTTGTGGTTGGGGCTTGAATCAGGATCGTCATCAGAATGGCAATGAACGTGACCGACGCGATGATTTGCGCGCCGGGCGCCTTCATGCCGAGTAGCAGGCCGGCGAGCGCGGCCGGGATGACGCCAGTCTCGCGCGTCCAGCACATGAACAACATCTCGTTGAAGCTCCACTTCGCGCGCCGGTCGGGCAGCGCACAGAGAAAAACCGCCGCCGGCCGTGCCACCAGCATGAAGATGACGACGACGATGACGCCGCCGAACCAATACTGAGCCATGAGGTGAAAATCGACCTGCGAGCCCAGCAACAAGAAGATGAACAGCCGCATGATGAAGGCGGTCGTCATCACGAATTCGTCGAGCTTTTGCGCTTCCGCCGGCGCCATCTTGAACCCAAATGAATCCTTGTTTCCGATCACGATGCCGAACACGAACACAGCCATGAAACCACTGGCCTGCAAGCCGTCGGCGGCAAAATAAGCGCCAATCACAGCCACCAGCGTCACCACCGGCGCGTATTCGGCAAGGAACGCCCAGCGCGCGTGCCCGATCAGCAGCGCCGCCAAATAGCCGAGTACGGCGCCGGCGACGATTCCTACGACCGCTTGCTTGAGCAGATCGAACAAGGACGCGGCAATCGAGAATTCGCCGGTGCCCATGGCCACCGTCAGCACGCCGACAGTGACGATGGCGCCGGTGGCGTCGTTGAATGCCGACTCGCTCATGACCGTTTGGGCCACCCGGTCGCGAATGTTAACCTGCCGGAAGATAGGCACCAGCGTCGCCGGGTCCGTCGAGGCAATCGCGGCGCCCAGCAACATCGCCACGATCCAGGGAACGCCGAGAGCGGCATGCGCGGCAAACG
>DAIMKK010000640.1:0-1675 GCA_036721745.1 Pseudolabrys sp.
ATCGGTATCGCCGACCGCTTCCGCAAGCCGGATCGCGATCATTTGCGCGGCACTGTTCCACTCATAAACCGCGGAGGCGACGTCCAACCCCTCATAGCATTGCAGCCGGATCAGCTTTCGCCCTAGCGCCGCCGACAGCACCTTGGCGATCTCGGTCTTGCCGACGCCGGCCTCGCCTTCCAGGAACAACGGCCGGCCCATCCGCAGCGACAGATACGTTACCGTCGCCAGCGAACGCTCGGCAAGATAGCCGCGCGAGGTCAGGAGTTCGAGCATCGCATCGACGGACGTGGGCAGCGCCGATGCAGTCATGAGAAATCCAGTCTGGATGGCCTAAGAATTGGCAATGTCAGGCTTTGCCGGTCGCGGCCTCGACGGCGCGGCGCGTCAGCACCGCGATCAGATGCGCGCGATATTCGGCGCTGCCGTGCAGGTCGCTGTTCAATCCCTCGGCGGGCACCGTCAAGCCATCGAGCACCTTGGGCGAGAAGCGCTTCTTCAAGGCTTCCTCGAACGCGGTGACGCGGAACACGCCCTCGGAGCCGGCGCCGGTGACGGCGACGCGCACATCCGACGGACGCTTGGCGACGAACACCCCGACCAGCGCGTAGCGCGAGGCCTGGTTGCGGAATTTGATATAGGCGGCCTTCTTCGGCACCGGGAACATCACCTTGGTGATGATCTCGTCGTTCTCCAGCGAGGTCGTGAACAGCCCCTGGAAGAATTCTTCGGGCTTCAGGCGGCGCTTGTTGGTGACGATGGTGGCGCCGAGTGCAAGGCAGGCGGCGGGATAATCGGCGGTCGGATCGTTGTTGGCGAGCGAGCCGCCGATGGTGCCTTTATGGCGCACCGCCGGATCGCCGATTAATCCTGCGAGTTCGGCCAGCGCCGGAATCGCCTCGCCGACGATGGCGGAAGCCGCGACATCGGCGTGTTTGGCGGTGGCGCCGATCATCAGCGAACGGCCCTTCATCTCGATGCCGTCGAGCCCCTCAATATGAGACAGATCGACCAGATGCGGCGGACTGGCGAGCCGCTGCTTCATCACCGGCAACAGAGTATGGCCGCCGGCGATGACCTTGGCGTCCTCATTCTTGATCAGGAGATTGGCGGCCTGCCGCACGGTCGCCGGACGATGGTATTTGAATTCGTACATGGAGTATTCCTGGTCGCCGTGCGCTGTTACGCGAGATCGGAGTTTGCCATCGCCTTGGCGCCGGCCGCGATCGATTGAACGATGTTCTGGTAGCCGGTGCAGCGGCAGAGATTGCCTTCGAGCTCTTCGCGGATAGTGTGGTCGCTGAGATCGTGGCCCTTGCGATGAACGATATCGACCGCGGTCATGATCATGCCGGGTGTGCAGAAGCCGCATTGCAGGCCGTGATGCTCGCGGAACGCCTCCTGCATCGGGTGCAGCGGCGCGCCGTCGGCGGCCAGGCCTTCAATGGTCCTGACCTCGTGCCCGTCAGCCATGACGGCGAGCGTGGTGCAGGATTTGACCGCCTTGCCGTCGAGATGCACGACACAGGCCCCGCATTGCGAGGTGTCGCAGCCGACATGGGTGCCGGTCAGCCGCAGATTTTCGCGCAGAAACTGCACCAGCAGGGTGCGGGGATCGATATTGTCTTTTACGGGATTGCCGTTGACGATCAGGGAAATCTTGGCCATTCAGCAC
>DAIMKK010000641.1:0-1671 GCA_036721745.1 Pseudolabrys sp.
ACCGCAGGCAGTGACGATCTGTGCTTTCTGACCTCGAGCGCGCCGGAAGCGGTGGTCGCGCATCTCGCCGCATGCGGCGTGGCGATCGAGCAAGGACCCGTGACGAAGCAAGGCGCCCGCGGCGCGCTGCGCTCGGTCTATTGCCGCGACCCGGACGGCAGCTTGATCGAGATTTCGTCGTATGAGGTGGATGCGTAGTCCTCTCCCCGTCATTGCGAGCGAAGCGAAGCAATCCAGCGCGAAAAGAAAGAATGGATTGCTTCGTCGCTTCGCTCCTCGCAATGCCTCACGCCTGCGATTGCGGATTTGATCGCGGCGTGATCCGGTGGCAGAAAGGCCACCAAGCAAAAATACCAAAGCAGCCGGCAAAAGGCTGCAGGAGAGGAAAAATGCCGATCTCACCACCGGCGCCGGGCATCGTCGGGCCATTCGCGGGGCTCGACGTGCCCTGGCTATTGCGGATGCGGGCAGAGACGCGCCGCGATCACCCGTTTCTGATCTGGGCGCCGTTCGATGCGCCGGCGCGGATTTGGGCTTACGGCGAATTTCACGATCGCGTCGGCGCGCTGGCCGCCGGCCTCGTCAAACGCGGGATCAAGCCGGGCGAGTTCGTGCTGATCCATCTGGACAATTGCGTCGAGGCGGCTCTCGCCTGGTTCGCCTGCGCCGAGCTCGGCGCCATTGCGGTGACCACCAACACCCGTTCGGCGCCCGCGGAAATGGAATATTTTGCCGGTCATTGCGGCGCGGTGGCTGCGATCACGCAGCCGGCCTATGCAGAGATGATTTCGGCGCATTGCAAAGACCTGCGCTGGCTCGCGGTGATTTCGCACGACGCGGGCGAGGTACCCGCGCCAGGCAACGCTCCGCCGCGCAGCGACCGTTTCGAGGCGCTGTTCGCCGACAGTGCCGATCGGCCCCGCCGCGCCACCGATCCCTTGGCGCCGTGCAGCGTGCAATATACTTCCGGCACCACGTCACGCCCGAAAGCGGTGCTATGGACGCATGCCAATGCGCTATGGGGCGCCAAGGTCAACGCATCGCACGAGGATTTGCATGAGGGCGACGTGCACCTGACCTATCTGCCGCTGTTTCACACCAACGCGCTGGCCTATTCGATGCTGGCGAGCCTGTGGGTCGGCTCGACCTGCGTGATTCAGCCGCGGTTTTCCGCAAGCCGGTTCTGGAATGTCGCGCTGGCGCACGGCTGCACCTGGAGCTCGACGATACCTTTTTGCATGAAGGCGCTTTTGGAGCATGAGATCCCGAAGCAGCATAAATTCCGGCTCTGGGGCACCGCCGTGTGCGAGCCGCCGCCATTCGCCGTGTTCGGCATCAAGATCATCGGCTGGTGGGGCATGACCGAAACCATCACCCACGGCATCGTCGGCGAGGTCGACCAGCCCAACACGCCGATGTCGATCGGCCGCGCCGCGGCGGAATACGCGATCCGCGTCACCGACGACGACGGCGCGCCGACGCCCGTCGGCGGCACCGGCAATCTGCTGATCAAGGGCGTTCCCGGGCTGTCGCTGTTTAAGGAATACCTGCACAATGAGAACGCTACGCAAGAGAGTTTCGACGAGCACGGTTATTTCATCACCGGCGATCGTGTCGCGCTACTGGACAACGGCTTCATCAAATTCGGCGACCGCGCCAAGGACATGCTGA
>DAIMKK010000642.1:0-1667 GCA_036721745.1 Pseudolabrys sp.
GCGGAAATCGAATTGAGCCTGCCTCAAATAAGTCAGTTTGTGCAATCACGCGGGCACGCTTATCGGTCTCGGGCTTATAAGGCGTGACACTGATGGATTGCTCACGCAGGCTTTGAATGAGACCGCGACTGATGGGTGAGTCCTCGATCAACAAGGCTGATCGACGGACTGCGACCAAGACCGGCACCAGCGTAGGGACTCGGACAGACGCATACATTATCACGACGGGAGGTAGTGTGCCTGGATGCCAGGAAAAATGGCCAAGCCGGCCTCCCGGAAACGGTTCTGGGGCTCAGCACGCCGAAAGCGTCACGGACGCCGCCTTATGGCTTCCATGTACCCCAGCAGAATGCTAACGTTCACGCTGATCCCTGATCAGCTGGGGAATATCGGTTTAGTTGTGGAGGCGGCCGATGGATCGGTTGCTCCAATTTTTGCTCGAAACCTTTATCCGGCGGGGGACATTCAGGGTTACCACCTCGCGCGGCACGGTCTTGACCTTCGGCGATGGGACCGGCCAGCCGGTGTCGGTTCGTTTTGCCTCCCGCGCCGCCGAATGGGGAATTCTCCTCGATCCCGAACTCAAGTTCGGCGAATCCTACATGAACGGCACGTTCGTGGTCGAGCAAGGCTCGATCGCCGATGTGCTGGCCATTTGCCTCGGGCAGAAGTCCGAGGTACCGCACTGGGCGCATCCGCAAGAGTGGCTTCGCTACCTGCGCCGTCGTTTGAGCCAGTTCAATCCGCGCCCGCGCGCACGCCGCAACGTCGCGCATCATTACGATCTCGACGGCCGGCTCTATTCGCTGTTCCTCGACGCCGACCGGCAATACAGCTGCGGCTATTTCGAGAGCCCCGAGCAGTCGCTCGACGACGCCCAGATCGCCAAGAAGCGTCACCTCGCCGCCAAGCTGTTGCTCGGCCGCGACAGGTTCGATCGAGACTTGCGCGTGCTCGACATCGGCTGCGGCTGGGGCGGGCTCGGACTTTACCTTGCCGAGGTCGCCGGCGCCGACGCGACCGGCGTCACGCTGTCGCAGGAGCAACACGCGATCGCCAACGAACGCGCGGCGGAAAAAGGCTTGTCCGAGCGCGCCCGGTTCCAGTTGCAGGACTATCGCGACGTGGCCGGCCCCTTTGACCGCATCGTGTCGGTTGGCATGTTCGAGCATGTCGGCGTCAATCATTACGACGCCTTCTTCCGCAAGAGCGCGCAACTGCTCGCCGACGATGGCGTGATGGTGCTGCACTCGATCGGCCGCTCGGAAGGCCCCAACGTCACCAATCCGTGGATCGAGAAATACATCTTCCCCGGCGGCTACGTGCCGTCGCTTTCCGAGGTGCTGCCGCACATCGAGAAATACGGTCTGCTCGTCAGCGATATCGAGATCCTGCGCCTGCATTACGCCGAAACGTTGAAGGCCTGGCGCGAGCGATTCCTAGCGCATCGCGAGGAGGTCGAGCGCATTTATGATCGGCGCTTCGTGCGGATGTGGGAGTTCTATCTTGCGGCATCGGAAATGTCGTTCCGCGAGCAGGACAGGATGGTATTCCAGATCCAGCTCACCAAGCGCCAGGACGTGGTGCCGATGACACGGGATTACATCATGCGCGAGGAGCAGCGCCTGCTTGCCGCCGAGGGCAAACGGCGCCCGCCCTTGCGACTG
>DAIMKK010000643.1:0-1662 GCA_036721745.1 Pseudolabrys sp.
GTTGTAGGCGATACGTGTGTGGGCGCAATCCTCGCATTGCTCGACATGCCCGCCGAGAGCCGCCGTGCGGCAGATCTCGATCGCCGACATCACCTTCAACTGTCCGAGGCTCACATGGCCGGCATTGGCTTGTTGCCATGCCGGGCCATGGGCGCGGAAGATATCCGCGACCTCGAGAACTGGACGGGGCACGCGATCGCCGCGCTAGGCGGGCGGCTCGCCTGTCTTGATCTTGTCAATGAGATGATCAAGTGGGCTCGTGACGTTGCGGATCGTATTGGTGGCAACATGCGTGTAGCGCGCCGTGGTGTCGAGCTTGCTATGTCCGAGCAGCACTTGGATTACGCGAACATCGATGTTCTGCTCCAATAGATGCGTCGCAAAGCTGTGCCGCAGCGTGTGCGGAGACACCCGCTTGTCGATCCTGGCCGCCTGTGCTGCGGTATGGCAGGCGCGGGTGAGCTGACGCGTGGTCATCGGCTGTAGCGGATCACGGCCCGGGAACAGCCAGCCCCGCGATCGGCAAACCAGCCACCAATCGCGGAGCAGTTCAAGTAGCCGCGGCGACAGCATCGCATGTCGATCCTTGCGGCCCTTGCTCTGCTCGATCCGGATCATCATCCGCGCGCTGTCAATATCGCTCACCTTCAGCGTAACGACTTCGGACACGCGCAGACCCGCACCATAGGCGACGCTCAGCGCCGCCTTGTACTTGAGGCCAGGTGCCGCCTCCAGCATGCGTGCGACTTCCTCCGGACTCAGCACGATCGGCGCTTTGCGCGGCTCGCGCGCAGACGGCAGGTGCCTGACGATATCAGCGCGATCGAGCGTCACGTCGAAGAAGAACCGCAGTGCCGAACAAGTGCCGTTGATCGTTGTCGCGCCTGTTCCGCTCGACGCCAGATGCAGCAGGTAGCGGCGTACATCTTCTCGGCTCGCACGATCAGGCGAGCGCCCAAGAAAAACGGCAAAGTTCTTGACGCGCCGAATGTAATCGGTCCGTGTCTTGAGTACGAAATTGCGGACCGTCATGTCTTCGATCATGCGCCGGCGCAACGGGCTCATGGCCTGGTCGGTCATGGAGGTGCTCCTGTCTTGAGTGAGGTTGACGACCCCTCCATCTCAAGACAGGACGCTTCCATCCCGCTACGGCGCTGGTAATGCCCACGCCGACCGCCCCAAGCGCCCTACCGCGATGGGGGGACGTTGGCGGTGCGGCTTGCGCTATGGGGATTTGAGTGCCGCGGATGACGCGGCTGACCGCAGGCAAAACGCTGCAGGGCGTTGGCCGACGAGGATGCGGCTCGTGAACAGGCGACTGCCGGCGTTGAATGCTGAAGATTCCGGCGGAGTTTGAGATGATAACTGGATATTTGAGCGAGTGCTGCCGCAGCCAGTCGAGACCTGGCGAGCGGATGGAGCGTTTGGGCGTGGTGAGGGGGCGATCGGTATCATCATGAGGTGTCGATCCTGATCATCGGACCTGTTGGCCGATGGCGGGGCGTCGAGCCACGCACGAAGGTCTCGATGATGATCATGCGACCGCCGCAGCACGGACAAGGATGTGAGAGGCTCGGCGGCACGTTGGGATCGGAGGCGTCTGCACTGGGCGGCACGCTTTGGGATTTTGCGACGGCGAGCAGCTCACGGGCGCGCGCGACG
>DAIMKK010000644.1:0-1656 GCA_036721745.1 Pseudolabrys sp.
ATCTTCAGCTATTCACAAGCTGCCGGCCGATTACCCCATCTAAGTGCCAGAAGCAGACATTAGATACCATTGCGTAAACAGTCTTGTCGCTGGCATTCTTTAGATTGATGGACCTCGACACCAACCGCGACCTGATTATTGCCGCGCTCACCCGGATACCGGAAGGCGACCGAGGGGCGCTGCAAATGGTGTATCGCCTCACCTCCGCGAAGCTTTTTGGTGTCTGCCTGCGTATCTTGGGGGAGCGCAGCGAAGCCGAAGATGTGTTGCAGGAGGTCTATGTGACGGTGTGGCGCAAAGCCGCCGCTTTCGATCCGAAACGGGCAAGCCCGATTACATGGCTTATCGCGATTACCCGCAATCGGGCTATCGACCGGCTACGAACGACAAGCCAAAATCGGCGCGTTGAGCCGATCGACGCCGCGGACAATGTCGCTGATACCGCGCCGACCGCTGATAGAGCATTGGAACGCAGCGAAGCCAACGTCAAACTACACGGCTGCCTTGACGGGCTCGCGGCGCATGAGCGCGCGGCGCTGCGCGGGGCCTATTTCGACGGCAACACTTATGAGGACTTGGCTCTACGCATGAGCGTGCCGCTTGGCACCATGAAAAGCTGGATTCGCCGCGCGATGATGAAACTGAAAAGCTGCCTGGAACAATGAGCGACACCACCGACCATACCGGCATCCCCGATGACGAGTTGCTCGCCGCCGAATTCGTGCTCGGCGTGCTGACCGGGACCGAGCGCGCCACCGCATTTCGGTTGCTCGAGCGCGACCGCAGTTTTGCGGCCCTAGTGGCCGATTGGGAGCAAAAGCTCGCACCCTGGGCTGGCGAAATCGAAGAGGTCGTCGCATCACCGCAAGTCTGGGACCGCATTGCCGCCGCCCTACCGTCGCAAGTCGCGACAAGCCCCGGCTGGTGGCAGAATCTGGCGTTTTGGCGTGGGCTATCGCTCGCCACCGGCGCGCTGGCGGCCGCCTGCATCGGCGCACTGATCTATCTCGGCACGACTCCGCAAAAAGCGCCGCTGGTCGCCGGCCTCGACGGCGGCGGTCAACATCATTTCGTGGCCACCATCGATATGGCACACGGTAGCATCGCCGTGGTGCCGGCCGCCTTCAGCGCCGACGCAACGCGGGTGCCAGAATTGTGGTTGATCCCGGCGGATGGCAAGCCGCGCCCACTCGGCTTGTTGCGCGCCGACCGCGCCGTCAGCATCGCGATACCGCCGGAACTGATCGCGCAGACCGTCAGCAACGCCGTGCTGGCGGTCTCGCTGGAGCCGCCTGGCGGCTCACCGACCGGGCAGCCGACCGGGCCGGTGATCGCTTCCGGCAAGCTCACGGTTCTGTGAACGCACCGCTGCATCCGTGACGCGCGCGTCTCCGTAGCTCTCAATGTCTCCACCAAATTCCTGGATTGGGGACGGGAAACAGAGCAAACGGAGTTGAGCATGACACGTATTCAAAAATTGGCGCTGGCCGGCGCAGCCGCATTGGCGCTCGGCATGGGTATGACGGCTTCCTCGTCGAGCTTTGCCGAAGACACCAAGATGGTGGGCGGCGCTGCGATGTATCCGTCGAAGAACATCGTGCAGAACGCCGTCAATTCGAAGGACCACACCACGCTGGTCGCCGCGGTGAAGGCCGC
>DAIMKK010000645.1:0-1654 GCA_036721745.1 Pseudolabrys sp.
TTGGCGAAACTCGCCCCGACGGAGCAGTGCACAGGATCGACGAGATCCTGTGATGTCGTGCGGTAGCTACATCAGCGCGCCCGCCGGGACGACGACGATCAATCTCCTCGCGTGATGGCCAGACTCACGCAGCTCGGTGCGACGGCTGTCTTCGCAATGTCCGGCTGCCGTAGTCATCTCGCCTCGCCACCCGAACCCGCGTGCGCACCACCGGGTTATGTGGAAGACGCAAAATCAGCCTTTCGCGACATTCGCGATCGATACGTCTACTTCGCTGAAAAATCCGTCGACTGGCCCCGTGCGGAGAGTCTCGCCACTGATGCCGCACGCGGGAGCGGATCCAAGCGTGAGCTCGTCGGCGTGCTGGAAGGGGCGCTCGACAATCTCTACGACGCGCACGCCATCGTGCGCGCAAACACATCGCACTCACCAAGACTAGTGCCGTCCGGGCTGGATGTGTGGGCGCAGTGGATAGATAGCGTGGCCATCATCACCGCCGTTCGGCCGGGCTACGGCGCCGAGCGAACCGGAGTGCGGCCCGGCATGCAAGTGGTGGCAATCAATGGCGTTCCAATTCGGGCGGCGGCGGCGGCACGACTGGGGCTTGGCGTCAAAGCTCCCGCGCCGCCTGACGCAATGGCCTGGGCCCTTCTGTCCGCGCTCGCGGGTCGTCATGACACTCCACGCATTCTCCGGGTCCGCGACGAGTCGGCAACCACGCGCGATATCGGCGTTGACAGTGTCGCCTCTGATCTGATCGATAGAGAAAAGAGCGAGCCGCCAGTCGAAGCGCGTTGGATTAACGCAGGTAGCGGCGACTCAGCAAAAAGGTACGGCTACATTCGCCTCAACGCGCTTGGCGATTCTAGCAGCGTGCCCGCGTTTGATTCAGCGCTCTCTACTTTTCGCGAAGCGGCCGGCCTGATCCTCGATTTGCGCAACACTCCGGGAGGCGGTAACACGAGCGTCGCCGAGCCGATACTCGGACGATTCGTCACCGGAACGCGGGGCTATCAGCGCGTCGTTCCGCGAAACGGAGCCGCGTATACGCGCGCCGTTTCGGCGCGAGGACAGTGGCAGTACAAAGGTCCGCTGATCGTTCTCGTCGGACGCTGGACAGGAAGTATGGGTGAAGGAATGGCAATCGGCCTGGACGGAATGCATCGGGGTGTGGTCGTCGGCACGCCAATGGCGGGTTTGCCTGGCGCAGTCGATGACTTCAAGCTCCCCTGCAGTGGCCTCGGCATTGCTTTTCCGACGGCCAGATTGCTCCACCTCGATGGCACACCACGCGAGCGTTGGGTGCCGCCCGTTCTGGGTGATCCACATGCGGGTGACGACGGGGCGCTGCAGCGTGCGCTGGAGATCCTTGGCCGACCGCGCATACCGATTTAGCGCTCGGGGTCTAGCGACCACCTTGCCCCTTCGTGATTATCGGAAGTCCCCACCGATCTCACCTTTCTATCGCTTAACGACGAGAGTGTTATGCGTGCGAGTCCTCTGATATTGCTGGTCGGAGCCGCGGCTGCGACCATCCCGTGTCTCGCTCCGGCACAAGCGCGCGGCCGCCCGGCCGCCGCTCCAGTAACCAGCACCCTGCTCGTTCCCGACCGCGTGTGGGACGGCGTGGAGGACGCGCCGCATACCGGCTGGG
>DAIMKK010000646.1:0-1639 GCA_036721745.1 Pseudolabrys sp.
ACGCCGCTGACCGGGATCGTGGCGTTGGCCGAGCTGCTGGCGACCTCCGACCTCGGCGCGCGCGAGCGCGAATGGGCGGTCGCGATCAAGAGCGGCGCCGATCATTTGGCCGCGCTCACAACGCTGATCGTCGATGCCGTCAGGGCCGATGCCGCCGGGCTCGTCTTGCAGCGCGAGCCGTTCTCGCCGCGGCGGTTGGCCGAGGCGGTCGGCGCCGCGATCACGGCGCGGGCGGGCAACAAAGGCATCAAGAGCGAAGTCGCGTTCGCGCCCGCACTGCCGGAGATGGTGGCCGGCGACGCGCTGCGCCTGCGCGCGGTGCTGGAAAACCTCGCCGACAATGCGGTCAAATTCACTAACGAAGGCACCGTCGTGTTCAGCGCCGGGGCCAAACCGGCCGGGCGCAAGCGTGTGCAGCTCATGTTCACGGTCGCCGATACCGGGATCGGCATCGACGCGCGTACATTGAAAAATCTCTTTCGTCCGTTCGCGCAGGCGAGCGAAGCGGTGGCGCGCCGCTACGGCGGCGCCGGCCTTGGCCTGCTCTTCGTCAAGCGCATCACCGAAGCCATGGGCGGCGCTCTCGTCGTGACCAGTAAGCCGGGCCGCGGTACCAAATTTCTCCTCAGCGTGCCGGTCGACCGCGTGGACGCGAAGCCCGCGGCCGCGCTCGCCGGCGCGCACGCTGCGCGGACGCGCGCACTGTCGATCCTATGCGCCGAGGACAATCCATATGGACGGGTCGTGATGAACACCATTCTCACCGAGCTCGGCCACCGCGCCGATTTCGTCGAAAGCGGCGAGGCGGCGGTCAAGGCCGCATCGCGCGGCGGCTATGATGCCGTACTGATGGATGTCACGCTGGCGGGTCTCGACGGAATCGCCGCGACCCGCCGCATCCGCGCATTACCGGGCAAAGCGGGTCAGGTGCCGGTGATCGGTATTTCCGGCCGCACCGAAAGCGGCGGCGAGGCCGCCGCGCGCGCCGCCGGTATGAATTTTTATTTTGTTAAGCCGGTCAGCCCTAGCAGGCTCGCGCAGGCGCTGGCCACTCTGTCATCACCGGGTTTGTCCCGGTGATCCCGCTTAGGAGGGCGCGTGCGTCCCTAAGCGAGATGGCCGGGATAAGCCCGGCCATGACAGGTTCAATCACACATTACTCGCTCCGTTCGCCCGCTCCACGATGCGCACCACGTCGGACATGATGCGGTTCAGTTCGAAATCCTTTGGCGTATAGACCGCGGCGACGCCGGCTCTCTCTAGCGCCGCGGCGTCCTCGGGCGGAATGATGCCGCCGACCACCAGCGGCATTGTCATCCCGGCTTCTTTCATGCGCGCGACCACATCTTGCACCAACGGCAGATGGCTGCCCGAGAGCACGGAAAGCCCGATGACATGGGCTTTTTCTTTGCGCGCCGCATCGACGATCTCTTCCGGCGTCAGCCGGATGCCCTCGTAGACAACCTGCATGCCGGCATCGCGCGCGCGCACCGCGATCTGTTCCGCGCCATTGGAGTGGCCATCGAGCCCGGGCTTGCCGACCAGGAAGGTCAGGCGGCGGCCGAGCTTTCTTGAAACTCGGTCTACGTCGGCGCGAATGTCATCGAGCCCGTCCACGTCGTTGCGCATGGCGCGACCG
>DAIMKK010000647.1:0-1635 GCA_036721745.1 Pseudolabrys sp.
CGATCGCCCATAGGCCGCCGGGGCGCTTCTGCAGGTTTGGGCGCTTGTCTTTGAAGTGGTGGCCGTTGCCCATGTACTGGATGTACATCGGCTGCTCGTCGGGCGCGGTTTCGTAATACGACATACCCTTCGCACCTTCCTCGTCCTTGAAGCGGTTCTCGGTTTCAAGCAGCGAGCGGTGAGAATAGACGACGTGGTACCCGTCGCCTGAATTGTCATAGGCGAGTTTCCAGTTGCCCTTGTATTTAAACCGGTTGGCCTCGCAGACCACCACCTTGCCGCCGGGATTTCGGTCCAGCCACTCGTCGATCGGCTTCTTGATCGGGCCGAGATGCTCGCTGATCGGTGCCGCATCTATGTTGAGCGTGCCGAAGATAAATCCACGATAGGATTCCACACGCGGCACCTGTGCGAGATTGTATTTCGGATCATGCACAAGCTTTTCGGCGTACCCGTCCGGCCATGGCACGCCGCGCAGCTTCCCGGTGTTGAGGAAATTCCAGCCGTGATAGGGGCACTGGAAAGAGCGGCTATTGCCCTTATCCCACCGGCACAACGTCGTACCGCGATGGGTGCAGCGGTTATAGAGCGCGCGGATCACGCCTTCGTCGTCCCGCGTGATGATGAGCGGCCGCAGGCCGAGCTTGCCGGTAATAAAATCGTTGGGATTGGGAATCTGGCTCTCATGTGCGAGATAGACCCACGTGCCGCCGAAGATATGCGTCATCTCGGCGTCGAACACGGCTGGGTCGGTGTAGAGCAACCGGTGAACGCGGTCCTCCTGCACCAGCTCATCCCAGTCGTATAGCGGCGCATTGCTGAGCCGGGACGGAACTTTTACGCGTTCGAGTATCGTCATGGCTGGCGTCCTCTTCGTTCAAATGCCCGTTGGTGTGTCGAGATTTTCGGTCAGAAGAAGTCGAAATACTCATTCTGCTCCCATTCGGTGGTCTCGTCGCCTGTCTGCTGGATGCCCCGTTCCTTCAGATAGGTCTCAAACCGCCCCGCCTCGGTGCGCTTGATCTTGAGGTAATAATCGATGAACAGCGCGCCGAGTTCGTTCGTGAAGAGCGGCTCCTTTTCCAGCAGGTTCAATGCGTCGGGCAGACTCTTCGGAAGCATGGTGTGCTGCGACGCATAGGGGTCCGTGTCCGGCGGGCCGGGATCGCGCTTGTTGTCAATACCGTCGAGGCCGGTGATGAGCTGCGACAGAATATAGAGATAGGGATTGGCCGACGGTTCGCCGACGCGATTCTCGATCCGGCTTGCCGGGTCGCCGGCCGCGCCGAGAACGCGCAGCATCACGCCGCGATGATCGGTGCCCCAGGCGACGCGATCGGGGGCAAGCGAATTCGCGCGGAAGCGCCGGTAGCCGTTTACGGTGGGATTGGCCAAAACCGTGCTCGCCAGCGCATGGTGCAATAGCCCGCCGAGATAATGTTTGCCGAGCGGCGAGAGCAGTTCGCCCGCGGCCTTCGGCATGAACAGGTTGCGGCCGCTTTTCGCATCGACAAGCGACTGATGGAAATGCCAGCCGCTCGAATAGTAGCCTTTCAGTCCTGGCCGGCTCATGAAGGACGCGAGATAACCCATGCGGCGGCAGATCTGCCGCGTCGCTGTGCGGAAGAGTACGAG
>DAIMKK010000648.1:0-1632 GCA_036721745.1 Pseudolabrys sp.
GCGAAAGCCTGCAAGGCAAGCGCGTGGTGATCGTCGAGGACGTCACCACCACCGGCGGCTCGGCGCTGAAGGCGGTGGAAGCGGTGCGCGATGCCGGCGGCGAGATCGCGCTGGTGTTCACCATGGTGGACCGCGAGGAAGGTGCCAGCGAAACCTTTGCGCAGGCCGGCCTGGAATTTCGTTCGCTCTACAAGGCCGCCGAATTTTTGAAGGATTGATTTTCCCTCGCAGCAAGAGACTCGTGTCCCGGACGCGGTGCAGCGCCTCTTTGGCGGTGCGCCGCAGAGCCGGGACCCGCTCGTATTTAGACAAGATGGACCCCGGATCAGCAGCGCATCGCAAGAGCGCTGCGCAGCATCCGGGGCACGGACCTTTCTTCTCCCTCGCCCCGCACTTCGCGGGGCGAGGTGAAGAAGGCGAACATTTGCATTTCTTTTCCGCCATCTGCCCTGCGCTCATAGCTCGTTTACCATCCCGCGCTAATGTGAATCCGGGGTGAGGCACGGCTCGCGCCTTAAGCAGTTTTGTTGCGTCGGGTGGAGTAAGCGTTGCGTACAGACTTGCCTTTTCTGCGCATGCAGCGCCGCGTAATGCTTGTTGCCGCCGCAGCGCTTGCGGGCTCGGTTGTGCTGGTGCCGCACCCGGCGTCCGCCGAAGGCCTGTTCGATTTCTTCTTCGGCGGGGCCCAGAAACAGCAGCAGCACCAGGCTCCCTCGCTAGCGAATTTCTTCGCCGATCCGTTCGGCCTCAACCAGCAGCCGGCGCCGGCGGCGCCGCGCCCCGTGGCGTCCGGCTCCGGACCCGCGTTTTGCGTGCGCAGTTGCGACGGCAAGTATTTCCCGCTGGCGCGCGGCAACGCGACGCCGGTGCAGATGTGCCAGGCGTTTTGTCCCGCGAGCGCCACAAGAGTCTTCTTCGGCAGCACCATCGACGGCGCGTCGTCGGCGAATGGCGAGCGCTATGCCGATAGCGAAAACGCCTACCTCTATCGCAAGGCGCTGCGCGCCGACTGCACCTGCAATGGCCGCGACCCCGCAGGCCTCGCGCCGGTCAACCTGACGCTCGACACGTCGCTGCGTCCCGGCGACGTGATCGCCACCACCAACGGGCTGGTGGCCTATGCCGGCATCAAGGTCGGCGCCAGCCAGACCGCGGAATTCACGCCGGTTGCTTCTTATCCGGGCCTGACCGCCGACGTCCGGGCGCGGCTCGGCGAGATGAAGGTGGCGCCGGCAGCTGCGGAAATGCTCGCCAGTGAAGCGCCGCTGCCTGAGGCGAGCCGCGAGGTCGCGCTGCCCGTGACCTCGGTGCCGAAGACGGTTTCGGCAAGGGCGAAGCGGGCGGAAGTAAATTAAAATTACCGCCCGACGACGACGCCGATCACGTTCGGCGCCGACAGATATTTTTCCTCGATGGCAGCGCGCGCCGCGGCGCGGTTTTCCGGCGTCAGCAGGCCGCGCTTTTCGGCCAATATCATCCAGCAATAGCCCCACCAGTCGGTCAGCATGCCCTGATCGTCGACGAGGTCGTAGCCCCGCTCGGCGGCGAAAATGCGCGCATGCGCCTCATCGAGCGAATCGAGCCAGGCGTGGTCTTCGTCGGAAAACAAATCGTCGCTGAAATCGTCCGTGG
>DAIMKK010000649.1:0-1628 GCA_036721745.1 Pseudolabrys sp.
ATAGCGGCAGCCGGCGGCGTAGAAGGCCTTGATCGCGTTCTGATAGGCCATCGCGAGATCGCCAAAGATGGCGTCGCGATCGGGATAGGCCGACTTCGCCACCGCGCCGGGCTCGAGCCGGAAATGCATCTGGCTCGGCGCCGGAATGCACATCTTCGGCGTCACCTTGGTATGCGCCTTCAGGAACTTGAAGTGCTCGATCATCGGGTGGTTGGAAAAGCCGATCTTTCCGCTGACTTTGATGCTCTGCATCTTGGTCTGCACACCGTGGAACTGGATGCCGTGGTCGAGCTCGTAGAGCTCGACGCCGTCAAGCATGCTGAAGAAATCGAAATGCCACCAGGCGCGGCGGAATTCGCCGTCGGTGACGAGCTTGAGCCCGATCTCTTCCTGCTTTTTGATGATCTTCTCGATCTCGCGGTCCTCGACCTCTTTCAATTGCGCGGCGGTAATCGCGCCCTTCTCGCGTTGCGCGCGCGCCTGTTTGACCGGCGCGGTTCGCAGCAAGCTGCCGACCATGTCGGCGCGGAAAGGCGGCTTGGTCCGTTGCATGACATTCCTCCGAGATGCGCCCGCAAGGCGGGTCTTAGTTTGGATTTGGCTGTGCCATAGCATGCCCGGCGGCGAGCCGTCTTGACGTTGAGCAAGCGTAGCGCGCGGTTTCGACCGCCCCGCCGAATGAAAAATAATGCGGCGCGGCATCGCCCAGATCGCCCGCCAAAGCCAGGGTTTCCACGATGCGGTCCGGGCCGACATTACCGATAAGGCCGGCCGCCGCGCCCGACATCAAGCCGCGCAGCGAGGCGTTGACGCCGCAGCGGCGGGCGTAGCGCAGCAGCGCCGGCATGCTGGTGGGGCCGGCCATGCCGACCTTGACCGGCTTGGTGATGCCGCAGGCGCGCAGCTTCTTGAGCCAGCCCAGAATGCTCTCGGGCGAGAACGAGAATTGGCTCACGATATGGACCCCCAGGCCGTGCGCGGCGGCGGCGGCGATTTTCTCGTCAAGCGCGGCTTCCAGCCGGCCGGCCGGAATGCGGCTATGGCCCTCCGGATAGGCGCCGATGCCGATCTCCTCGATGCCGGTTTCGCGCAGGCGGCCTTTCTGGATCACCGCCAGCGCGTCAGGATAAGGCCCCGCGATATCGACGTCCCCGCCGATGACCAAAAGCCGGCGCACGTCGGCTTCGCCGCGCAAGCCGGCGAGCAGATTCTGAAAGTCGGCGGCAGCGTGAATGCGCCGCGCAGCGATATGCACGACGGGCTCCAAACCGGATTTGCGCAGCAAGGCCGCCGCGGCGATCAGCTCTTGCGGCGTTATCGTCGGCACCGCCGAGAAATAGACCGGGGTTCCGCCCGGCATCAGCTCCGCGAGCGCGGCGATCTCGCTTGCGTTCGGCCGTGTCGCCTCGATCGAGAAAGTCCGCGCGAAATTGTCCGGCATCATGTTTTTAAGGCGCTATTCGCGCCGGTGGGAGATCACGAAAGACTCGTCGTGGAACCACAAGCCGCCCTGCTTCTGCAGCACGTCGCGCGTCGCTTCGATGTAGCGGCGGTCGCTGTTGACGTCGGACAGCCGGTCGTCCTCGATCTGCGCCACATAGATCGCCGCGTTCCAGGCGGCGAGCAGC
>DAIMKK010000650.1:0-1626 GCA_036721745.1 Pseudolabrys sp.
CTCGCCGTCCTGATTGACCACGGTGCCGGATTTTAGAATGGTATCAAAACGCTGATTCATCGGTCCTCGGTGCCGCTTTCTCTCGGAACTGGATGTCGCGCGGGCCTTGTTCGGAGCACCTTAGCGGCTTACGTTCCCATGTGATATCCGGGACCGGTGTTTCCCCAAGAACTTCCAACAAAACTTTTCAGAGAACTTCGTATGAAAGCAGCGTTTCTCCCCGACCGGGGCGTGGTCAAGGTCAGCGGCGCCGACGCGCGAGACTTTCTCAACGGCCTCGTCACCACTGACCTTACGCTGCTTCGCCCAAACTTCGGCCGGTTCGGTGCGCTGCTGACGCCGCAGGGCAAGATCATAGCGGATTTCCTGATCACCGAAGCCCCTGGCGGCCATGGCGGCGGTTTCCTGATCGACTGCCCGCGCGCGCTGGCGCAAGCTCTCGCCGACAAGCTCGGCTTCTACAAGCTGCGCGCCAAGGTCGCGGTCGAAAATCTGTCGGACAATTTTGGCGTGCTCGCGGCCTGGGACGGCGATCCCGCCATGACGCCCGATCTCTCGTTCCCCGATCCGCGCGACCCCGCGCTTGGCTTGCGAATTCTGGTGCCCGAAGAGCTTAAGCAAAAAGTAGCCGATCTGATCGGCGCGGATCTGGTCGATAGCTCAGCCTATGATGCCCATCGCATCGCCTCCGGCGTTCCGCGCGGTGGCCTCGACTTCATGTATGGCGATGCGTTTCCGCACGAAACCAACATGGACCGCCTGCACGGCGTCGATTTCGACAAGGGCTGTTATGTCGGACAGGAGGTGGTGTCGCGGATGCAGCATCGCGGCACCGCGCGCACGCGAACTGTGCGCATCGTTCTCGAGGATTTTTCACCGGAGCCGGGCACGGGGATTCTCGCCGGCGACAAACCGGTGGGCACGATCGGCTCGACGGCCGGTCACAACGGCCTCGCGCTGATCCGAATCGACCGTGTCGCCGATGCGCTCCAGGCGGGAACGCCGCTGACGGCGGGCGGTCTTGCCATCCGCCTTGCCGATCCGGATGATTTGCTGGCAGCACCGAGGCAGACGGTCGCATGAGCCGCTCGGCGCGCCTGCATGCCGATGGCCTGACGCGCTGCCCGTGGCCCGGCGAAGACCCGTTTTATATGGCCTACCACGACACCGAATGGGGCGTGCCGGAATATGACGACCGCGCGCTCTACGAAAAACTCATGCTCGACGGTTTCCAGGCCGGGCTGTCGTGGATCACGATTTTGCGCAAGCGCGACAACTTCCGCCGCGCCTTCGACAATTTCCGTCCGGAGAAAATCGCGCGCTACAACGCGAAGAAGGTCCATGCGCTGATGAACGATGCCGGCATCGTCCGCAATCGCGCCAAGATCGAGGGCGCGGTCGCAAGCGCGAAGTGCTATCTGAAAATCATGGAAGACGGCCCCGGTTTCTCGAAATTCCTCTGGGACTTCGTCGACGGCAGGCCGAAAATCAACCAATTCAAGACCACCGCCAGCGTACCGGCATCGACGCCGCTCTCGATCAAGATTTCAAAGGAACTGGCCGCGCGCGGCTTCAAATTCGTCGGCCCGACCATCGTCTACGCCTTCATGCAGGCGACCGGCATGG
>DAIMKK010000651.1:0-1616 GCA_036721745.1 Pseudolabrys sp.
GACACATGCCACTCCCATCCATAAACTCAGCAGAAAAACGCAGTGGGTAGAGGCAATCTTCATGGCCGAAGCGCGGGTCGAACGGCGGTTAGCCGCCATCCTAGCAGCGGACGTCGCTGGCTACAGCCGCCTGATGGGCGTTGACGAGGAAGGCACCCTCGCGGCGCTTAAAGAGGAGCGAACCAAGGTTATCGATCCCAAGATCACCGAACACCGTGGCCGCATCGTCAAAACCACGGGTGACGGTGCCCTGGTCGAATTTGCAAGTGTGGTCGATGCTGTGCGCTGCGCCATGGAAATTCAGCGCGCCATGGGCGAACGAAACGCCGCCATTCCCGAAGATCGCCGGATCGAGTTCCGTATTGGTATCAACGTCGGCGATATCATCATCGAAGGCGCGGATATCTATGGTGATGGCGTCAACATTGCGGCGCGGCTCGAAGGCATCGCCGAGCCCGGAGGCATCTCGATTTCTGAAGACGCCTGGCGGCAGGTGCAAGGCAAGATAGCGGCCAACTTCGTCGATATTGGCGAACAGAGCTTGAAGAACATTGCGCGTCCGGTGCGCGTCTATCGGCTGGATCCGGCACCGAAAGCTGCAGCTGCGTCCGAAGCGTCGAGAGCGATGCTCGCGCTGCCCGATAAGCCATCGATCGCAGTGCTGCCGTTTCAGAATATGAGCGGCGATCCCGAGCAGGAATATTTCGCCGATGGCATGGTCGAGGACATCATTACCGGGCTTTCGCGTTTCAAGTGGCTCTTTGTCATCGCGCGCAACTCAACCTTCACCTACAAGGGCCGGCCGGTCGACATTAAGCAGGTCGGACGCGAACTGGGCGTACGCTACGTGCTCGAAGGAAGCGTACGAAAAGCGGCGGGCCGGGTGCGGATCACGACCCAACTGATCGAAGCAGAGACCCGTACTCATATTTGGGCCGAGCGCTACGACCGCGCAATCGACGACATTTTTGCCGTGCAGGATGAAATAACTACAAGCACGGTCGCTGCAATCGAGCCGACCTTGCGCCAAGCGGAAATCGAACGGGCCGAGCGCAAGCGTCCCGAGAACCTCGACGCCTATGACCTGGTGCTGCGCGCGACACCTTTCTCGGATACTGGAATGCCGGAAGGGGCGCTGCAGGCATTGCCATTTCTGGAGCGCGCGCTTGCGCTGGAGCCCAATTACGCTCTCGCGCATGGCCAAGCTGCTTTCTGCAACGAAATTCTGTATGTCCGGGCCGGAAGGCGTGACGAGAACCGTCTGGCGGCCATTCGCCACGGCCATTCTGCGATCGCACTCGGCCCAGACGATGCGACAGCGTTGATATACGGCGGGATTGCGATCGGCTTAGTCGAACACGACCGTACTGTGGCTCAGGAGGCATTCGAGGCGGCTCTCGCGATCTCCCCCTCGGCCGCTCGTGCCTACCTATGGGGAGCGTTAATTTTGGGTTGGGGAGGTGAAGCGGGGCATGCGATTGAATGGGGGGAGCTCGGCATCCGGCTAAGTCCGCTCGACCCTTGGATCACCGCCGCTTTGCATGGGATGTTTCTCGGGCACTTTCTGCACGGACGCTATGAGGAGGCGATAGCAGCCGTGCGCCGAGCGATCCGCA
>DAIMKK010000652.1:0-1607 GCA_036721745.1 Pseudolabrys sp.
ATGTACGATCTCGAAATGATGGGCGCCACCGGCTCCTGCGCCGGCATCGAGAACTATTCGCGCTATCTCACCGGCAGGAAGCCGGGCGAGCCGCCGCCGACTCTGTTCGAATACGTGCCGGACAACGCGCTGGTCTTCGCCGACGAAAGCCACGTCACCATTCCGCAGCTCGGCGGCATGTTCCGCGGCGACTTCCGCCGCAAGGCGACGCTGGCCGAATACGGCTTCCGCCTGCCCTCCTGCATGGACAACCGTCCCTTACGCTTCGAGGAATGGGACGCCATGCGGCCGCAGACCATGGCCGTGTCCGCCACGCCCAGCCACTGGGAAATGAACGAGGCGCGTGGCGTTTTCGTCGAGCAGGTGATCCGCCCGACCGGGCTGATCGATCCGCCTGTAAATATCCGCCCGGCGCGCACGCAAGTGGACGACCTCGTCGGCGAAGTGCGGCAGGTGGCGCTGAAGGGCTACCGCGCGCTCATCACCGTGCTGACCAAGCGCATAGCCGAGGACCTCACCGAATATCTGCACGAGCAGGGCATCCGCGTGCGCTACATGCATTCCGACATCGACACGCTGGAGCGCATCGAGATCATTCGTGATCTAAGACTGGGCGCCTTCGACGCGCTGGTCGGCATCAACCTGCTGCGCGAGGGCCTCGACATTCCGGAATGCGCGCTGGTCGCCATTCTCGACGCCGACAAAGAAGGCTTTCTGCGCAGCGAGACATCGCTCATTCAAACCATCGGCCGCGCCGCGCGCAACGTCGACAGCAACGTCATCTTGTATGCCGACCAGGTCACCGGCTCGATGCAGCGCGCCATCGAGGAGACCAATCGGCGGCGCGAGAAGCAGGTCGAGTACAACACGGCGAACAACATCACGCCGGAGAGCATCAAGCGCTCGATCCACGACATCATGGACAGCGTCTACGAGCGCGACCACGTGCTGATCTCGACCGGTGGCGCGAGCGAAGGCGAGTTCGGCGACGCCGCCACCATCGGGCACAATTTCGAGGCGGTGCTGGCCGATCTGGAAAAGCGCATGCGCGAGGCCGCCGCCGATCTCGACTTCGAGGAAGCCGCGCGCCTGCGCGACGAGATCAAGCGCCTGCGGGCGACCGAGATGGCGGTGGTGGACGATCCTACCGTGCGCGACGTGATCGCAGCGCAGACCAAGGGACTGCGCCGTTTACCCGCCGAAGCCCGTCAGGGCGAAGGCGGGCGCTCGAAGCTCGGCCGCCCCGGCATGCGCGGCGGATGGAAACGGCGGTAATCGGGTAACAGCGCCCGCCTTGACTTTATGACCCCATTAATCGGCACAATGGCCGTATTGCCGCCGCGCGGCCGGACCGGGGGCTCTCATGGACGACTCTCTGCGCCAGCGTCTTTACGCGCTCTACGCGGCCATTGCCGCCGGGCGGATCGACGACGCCTTGCAGATTTTCGACGACAGCGTGGTGATGACCAGCTACGCGCCGGTCGAGGTGTTTCCCGAACTCGGCCGCCGCCAGGGCAACGCCGCGGTCGCCGCCACCATGCACGCGATGCAGGCCGACTTCGAGCATCTCAGCTATACGCCGGTGTTCATGGTGACCGAAGCGGAGA
>DAIMKK010000653.1:0-1607 GCA_036721745.1 Pseudolabrys sp.
CGCCACGTATGTGCAGCGCGAATACGCACGACGTAATCCGTTCGGGTTTGAAGGCTATGGCAAGGACTGTTGGGGTATCACGGCAAACGACGGGCCCGGTTTCCAGACACTGAAGATCGACGGCAGGGAGCGCCGTTTTCTCGGCTATGCCGCACGTGGCGTGCCCTATGGGCCGGACGATGGCACCATCGATCCGTGCGCGGTGCTCGCATCGCTGCCGTTCACACCCGAACTTTCCTTGTCGGCGCTGCGCCATTTTTGTGCGCTCTACCCGGAGATGATCCAAGATTCTAGATTACCGAGCAGCTTCAATCCGACATTGCCGGGAGATGGGCCATCCGGTTGGGTCTCAGAGGGCTATTTTGGGCTCGATCAGGGAATCGTCGTCCTGATGATCGAGAATTATCGCTCGGGGCTGATTTGGAAACTGATGCGGCAATGCCCGTATATCGGCAGCGGACTACGCCGTGCCGGATTTACCGCCGGTTGGTTGTCATGACAAATTCACCCTTACAGCAAGAACTTGCTACGCGGAAGAATCAATCACCGCCAAGCGTACCGCCGGATGATTATTTCCATCGAGCGCTCTTGCACGATGTTCACCCGCCCGCATGGCGCAATCCGAAATTCTCGAGCAAATACAATTTGGTCGTCATCGGCGCGGGGCCTGGCGGGATCACTGCGGCGCGCGAAGCGGCCTCGCTCGGCGCAAAGGTGGCACTCGTCGAGCGCAATTTCATCGGCGGAGATCGCTTGAATGTCGGCTGCGTGCCGTCGAAGGCGATCATTCGCACCGCACGGCTCTATGCGGAAATGCGCGACGCGGACAATGTCGGTGCCCAGGTGCCGGGCAGTATCGGCATCGGCTTTCCAACGGTGATGGAACGGATGCGGCGCATCCAGGCCCGCCTCAGTCGGGCCGACTCGGCACAACGATTGAGTGAGGCGGGCGTCGATGTGTATTTCGGTGAAGCGCGCTTTGCCGGACCCGACTCAGTCGCGGTGGCTGGCGACAAGCTGCGGTTTAGAAAGGCGCTCATCGCGACTGGTGCGCGGCCGCTGACCCCGTCGATTCCCGGACTAGCCGAAGTCGGATATTTGACCAACGAGAATGTCTTCAATCTGACCGAGTGCCCGCGCCGTCTGTTGGTGATCGGCGGCGGTCCCCTCGGCTGCGAATTGGCGCAGGCATTTTGCCGGTTCGGTTCGCACGTCATTATCGCACAAGACGACCCGATGTTCCTGCCCAAGGAAGAGCGCGACGCGGCGCAGATTCTTTCGGATTCTCTGGCGCGCGATGGTGTCGAGATTCACCTCAATACAACGGTGGTTGGAGTTCGTTTGGAGGGCACACGGAAAATTGTCGAACTCGTGAGCGGCGGCGATAAATTCAATGTTTCCGTCGATGAAATCCTTGCCGGCATCGGCCGGGCGCCCAATGTTGAAGGGATGAATCTTGAGGCCGCTGGCGTCCGCTATGACACGGGGACCAGAATTCATGTCAACGACTTCCTGCAAACCACCAACCGAAGAATTTACGCGGCGGGCGACGTGTGCCTGGAACACAAGTTCACGCACGCGGCTGAGGCTTCGGCGCGCATCGCGAT
>DAIMKK010000654.1:0-1605 GCA_036721745.1 Pseudolabrys sp.
TCGGCGTCGGCCTCGGCGCCACCGCGGTCGCGGCGATGGAGCAGGGCCAGATCGACGCGGCCGTGATGCTCGATCCGGCGGTGACGATCCTGAAAAACAAATATAGCGACCTAAGGATCCTCAGCGATACACGTAGCCAGAAGGACACGCTGGCGGTGTTCGGCGGCGAATATCCGGGCGGCGCGCTCTATGCCCAGACCGCCTGGGTGCAGTCGCACGAGAAGGAAGTGCAGGCCATGGCCAGTGCGATCGTCTCGACGCTGAAATGGATTCACTCGCACACGCCGGAAGAGATCACCGAGAAGATGCCGCCGGAACTGGTCGGCAAGGACAAGCCGGGCTACATCGCCGCGCTCAAGAACACGCTGCCGATGTATTCGGAAACCGGCCGCATGGACCCGAAGGGCGCCGCCGCCGTGCTGGCGGTGTTCAGCCAGTCGTCGCCCGATGTCGCCAAGGCCAATATCGACCTGTCGAAGACCTACACCAACAAGTACGTCGAGGCGGCCAATAAGAAGATGGGGATGAAGTAAGCTCCCGCCGCGCGCGGAAATCTGAAGTCGGAATCACGGTGGGGGATTTCCCCGCCGTGTCTGTTATTGTCGAAGCCATGAATGTCCTGTCCATCCAGTCCCATGTCGCTTATGGGCATGTCGGCAATTCCGCCACGGTGTTTGCGCTCCAGCGCCTGGGTGTGGAGGTGTGGCCGATCCACACCGTGCAGTTCTCCAACCACACCGGCTACGGCAAGTGGCAGGGCCGGGCGTTCGATGCCGCCCTGATCCGCGAACTGGTGGGGGGCATCGAGCAGCGCGGCGTGCTTGGCGAATGCGACGGCGTGCTGTCGGGTTATATGGGCGGAGCCGATATCGGCGCCGCCATTCTCGACGCGGTGGCGACGGTCAAGCGCGCCAATCCGGCCGCGCGCTATTGCTGCGACCCGGTGATCGGCGACGTCGGGCGCGGCATCTTCGTGCGCGAGGGCATCCCGGAATTCTTGCACGGCAAGGCGGTGCCGGCGGCCGATATCGTCACACCCAACCAGTTTGAGCTGGATTATATTGCCGGCCGTGAGAGCAAGACGCTCGCCGACGCGCTGGGCGCAGTTGCGGCGGTGCATGCGCTCGGGCCGCGCGTCGTGCTGGTGACTTCGTTGCATACCGAAGACACGCCGGAGGATGCAATCGACCTGCTCGCGTCCGACGATACCGGCCGCTTCCGCCTGCGTACGCCGAAGCTGGCCTTGGCGGTTAACGGCGCTGGCGACGCCATTGCCGCGCTGTTTTTTGCCCACTATCTGCGCAGCGGCAAGATCGCCGAGGCGCTGTCGCGCGCCGCCTCCGCCATCTTTGGCGTTCTGGTCAAGACCGCAGAGGTAGGCGCGCTGGAAATCCAACTGGTCGCGGCACAGCAGGAGATCGTCGAGCCGACCAAACTGTTCAAGGCAGAAGCGCTGTGACGCCGCCGCTTAACGTTGCCATCGCCCACACTGACCGGCTGGAACTCGCCTTCGCGCCGAAGGCTTGGGTCTTTGCGGCCGCGCGGCGCGCCGAGATCGATACCTGGTTCGCCGCCCAGCAACGCGAGAATCCAGCATTGTGGAAC
>DAIMKK010000655.1:0-1602 GCA_036721745.1 Pseudolabrys sp.
GTGTAGTTGCGCACGTGGCCCATGTGGATGCGCCCGGAGGGGTAGGGGAACATCTCCAGCACGTAGTATTTCGGGCGCGGGTCGTCGTTTTGGGTGGCGAAAATGCCGCGCTCGTCCCACGTCTGCTGCCAGCGGGCCTCGGCCGCGCGGGCGTTGTAACGGTCGTTTTTGCTCGAATCGGGGGGCATTTCGCGCTCTTTTAGAGTGCGCGGAACAGACACGAAAGGGGGTTGGGGGTCAACCTTCTGGAACAAATTCGCCAGTTAAATCAAAGGAACCAGCCGCCGCCTGCGCGGGTTAGCCCACCATCACAGGAGGTGCGGCATGGCCATCAAAGTTCAAGACATCAAGGAACACATGGAAGTCCTCGGGTCCGACGGCAAGCACGTCGGGACCGTCGACTGCACGAAGGGCGAGGACAAGATCGTGCTGACCAAAGGCGATCCGCAGTCCGGCGGGCAGCACCACATTATTCCGGTGCATCTGGTGCAGAACGTGGACGAGAAGATCCATCTCAATAAACCGGCGCGGCAGGTGATGCTGGAATGACAGGCCGCGGCCTGACGGCGGAATATGCCACATGGCGCAAGCCCGGCCCGGAAGGCCGGGCTTTGCGTTTGGCAAGACGCTTGACGGCTACCGCTTCACGGCCGCATGGGATGGCGATGATTGCGACTACCCTTAGTCCGCCGCCGGGTTTTGCGACTGTGCAGCAAGAGATCGCACGCGCCTGCAAGGATGCCGGGCGCGATCCGGCGGAGGTGACGCTGGTCGCGGTGTCGAAGACCTTTCCGCCCGAGCAAATCGAGCCGGTGATCACCGCCGGCCAGCGCGTGTTTGGCGAGAACCGCGTGCAGGAGGCTAAGGCCAAATGGCCGGCGCTCCAGGCCAAGCACGCAGGCATCGAATTGCACCTGATCGGCCCGCTGCAATCCAACAAGGCCAAGG
Source organism: Pseudolabrys sp. (assembly GCA_036721745.1). Lineage (GTDB taxonomy): Bacteria > Pseudomonadota > Alphaproteobacteria > Rhizobiales > Xanthobacteraceae > Pseudolabrys. The sequence continues at coordinate 949 of DAIMKK010000655.1, forward strand.
AGGCGGTGGCGCTGTTTACCGCCATCCATTCGGTGGATCGGCCGAGCCTTTGTGAGGCGCTGGCCAAGGAAATCGAAAAGCAAAAGCGCCAGCCGCTGTTGTTCGTCGAGATCAACACCGGCGCCGAGGCGCAGAAGGCCGGCGTGCTGCCGCAGGACGCCGACGCGTTTCTCGACAAATGCCGCGACGGCTACGGCCTGACCATTTCCGGGCTGATGTGCATTCCGCCGCTTGAGGAGGCGCCGGGGCCGCATTTCGCGCTCACCGCCAAGATCGCGCGACGCAATAAGCTCACGCTGTTGTCGATGGGCATGAGCGCGGATTTCGCGACCGCGATCGCGCTTGGCGCCACCCATTTGCGGGTCGGCAGCGCGATTTTCGGTGAGCGGAATTAACGGCGCCGTTATGGCGCGCCGGCAAGTCTGCGCTTGCAGACGGCCAACGGCCATTCTAAGCGTTTGGCGGGGACGGCATCGGTCCAGCAGAGAGTGCTCACGAACGGGCGCCACTCTGCGGACGCGCAAGTCCTTGAATCGGACCCGCGTCACAAAAGCATCATAGAGCCGGCAAGCCGAACCATGCGCGGGACCATTCCGATTTCCGTCGAACAGTCCGCGCGTGGCATCACGCGCTGGGACGCGCTCGCCATCCTGC
>DAIMKK010000656.1:0-520 GCA_036721745.1 Pseudolabrys sp.
TCCAGCGCCTCGCGGGTATAGTTGTAGGGATAATTGAAAATCGGCGAGGTCTTTGAGGTGCGTTTGGTATCGACCGGCAGCAGGTTGTGGCCATAGCGGGCAAAACTGTCGCCGGCCGGCCGCGTGATCTTCTGCTGATCCTCATCTGAGCCTTCCGCGAACGACGCATCGAGGAACTGCACCAGAGGAATATCGAGCCCGTCCAGCCAGAACATCGGCTCCGAGGTTTCGTTGCCGTGGTCGTGCCATGTCATCGACGGCGTGATCACGAAATCGCCCGGCTCCATCACGGTGCGCTCGCCATCGACCGCGGTGGTCGCACCCTTGCCTTCGAGCACGAAACGCAATGCGGACTGGCTGTGCCGGTGCGCGGGCGCGACGTCGCCCGGGATCACCATTTGAACGCCGGCAAACAGCGAGGTGGTGATTTTCGATTGACCGCGAAGCCCGGGATTTTCCAATACCAGCACCCGCCGCTCGGCTTCCTTGGCGGTGATGAGTTTGCCGGCCTCCGTCATGT
>DAIMKK010000656.1:530-1599 GCA_036721745.1 Pseudolabrys sp.
CCGTCATGTAGTCGCGGATGGCATCGAATTTCCATAAGTGAGGCCGGCAGGCGCTTTTCGGTTCCGGCGTGATCAGGTCGCCCATCACGTTCCAGAGTGCTGAGAGATTTTCACCGTCGATCTTGCGGTAGAACGCCTCGCGTTCCGGCGTCTTCTGTACGGCTTCCATGGGAGCCTCCGGTCGTTCTTGCTGGATTAATTGACAGCATACTTACAATATGGCTAACGTCAATGACGCCAAGAGCGTTAAAACCAAAAGAATCAGGGGAGGTTCCGATGAAGCTGCACGGCTATTTCCGCAGCAGCGCGTCCTACCGGGTCAGAATAGCGCTGAACCTGAAGGGTTTGACCGCGGAGCACTTAGCCCGCCATCTGCGCAAGGGCGAACAGTGTGCTCCGGCCTATCTCGCGATCAATCCACAAGGGCTGGTGCCGACGCTGGAGAACGATGCCGGTGCGATCCTCACCCAATCGCTCGCCATCATCGAATGGCTCGATGAAACCCATCCCGAACCGCCGCTGCTGCCGAAGGATCCGCTGCGCCGCGCCAAGGTCCGTGCCTTTGCGCTTGTGCTCGCCTGCGATACCCACCCGGTGCAAAATCTTAAAATTCTGGCGCGGCTGCGCGAGCTCGGCCTGCCCGAAGAGCAAGTGACGGGCTGGGCGGCATGGGCCAACCGCGAGGGTCTTGCCGCTTGCGAAACCTTGATCGCGGATGAGCCCGGTCCATTTTGTTTTGGTGCATCGCCGACCGTGGCCGATCTCTGCCTGGTGCCGCAGTTGGCCAATGCGCGGCGTTTCGGGGTCGATCTCGCAGCCTATCCGCGTCTGCTGAAAGCCGAAGCCGCGGCAAAGAACAACAAGGCGTTCGCCGACGCCGCACCGGACCGGCAGCCCGATGCCGAATAAGTCCGCGCCGATCACCATGGACGCCGTCTACACCGCGCCGGGCTATTTGTTTCGCCGGATGCAGCAGATCGCAGTCGCGATTTTCGTGGAAGAGTGTCGGGCCTGCGACCTGACGCCGGTGCAATATGCCGCCCTGGTCGCGATCCGCACCCATCCCGGC
>DAIMKK010000657.1:0-1598 GCA_036721745.1 Pseudolabrys sp.
TGCTCGGCTACGCGCTCTACCGCAAGGACCCGGTCTTCATCATCGGGCAGGCCTTCGGCGTGTTCGTCTATCTGCGCAATTTGCAATTCGTCATCCGCAGCGGCGGGCAAGGGGCGGCAGCTTAAAGCGATTTCGCCGCCGCCATCGCCGCGAAAGCGTTTTCGAGATCGGCGATGAGATCGTCGGGATCTTCCAGTCCGATATGAAATCGCAGCGTCGGGCCGCCCGGCGCCCATTTGGTCGCGGTACGATACTCGGTGCAATCGAATAGGATCACCAGGCTCTCGAACCCGCCCCACGAGAAGCCCATGCCGAACAGCGCCAGTTCGTTCATGAACGCGAGTACGGATTTTTCGCTCGTCGGCTTGAGCACGATGCTGAACAGCCCGCAGGCGCCGGAAAAATCCCGCCGCCAGATTTTATAGCCGGGATCGCTCTCGAGCGCGGGATGCAACACGCGCAAGACTTCCGGGCGGCTCTCCAGCCAGCGCGCGATGCGCAAGCCGGACACGTTGTGCTGCTTAAGCCGCACGCCCATCGTTCGCAAGCCGCGCAATGCGAGATACATGTCGTCGGGGCCGACGCACAGGCCCATGGTGGTGACGAGGGTCTTGAGCGCCGGCAGCGTTTTTGCATTCGCCGACACGCAGCCGAACATGACGTCGGAATGGCCGCCGATATATTTGGTACCGGCCTGGATCGACAGATCGACGCCTTTCTCGAAGGCACGGAAATAAAGCGGCGTCGCCCAGGTATTGTCCATCAGCAGCACTGCGCCTTTGCCGTGCGCGATTTTGGCAATTGATGGAATGTCCTGCATCTCGAAACTTTGCGAGCCGGGCGCCTCGACGAACACCGCGCGCGTATTCGGCTTGAACAATTTGGCGATATCGGCACCGATCAGCGGATCGTAATAGGTCGTCTCGATGCCCATGCGCTTGAACACGCCCTCGCAAAAATTGCGGGTCGGCCGATAGACGCTGTCGGTGACCAGGATGTGATCGCCTGAGCCTGCGATCGAAAGCAACGCGGTCGAGATCGCGGCCAAGCCCGACGGCAGCAAGGCGACACCGGCACAACCGTCACCCTCGATTGACACGAGCGCTTGTTCCAGCGCTTCCGAAGTAGGGGTGCCGCGGCGGCCGTATTGATAGCGCGAGCGATGCGCCACCTGATCCTCGGCGGTGGGGTAAAGCACGGTCGAGGCGTGATAAACCGCCGGATTGACGAAGCCGTGCTGGCCTTTGGTATCGCGGCCGGCGGTGACTAGGCGGGTATCCGGCTTAAGCGGGTTTTTGGGAGTCTTCGCCATGGCTGTTGGCAGGTCCGTGGAAAGGGGCGCGCGGAACCGCGGCGCCGGGCGCCATATACGGCTGCATCGGCGGGAAGCGTCAACCCCTTGACCTGGGAACCCGGGCGTTCTGAGATGCAGGCCGTCGAGGGTTCGGGAAAAGGCCAGGACGTACATTTTTCCGCGACGGGCAGGGGCCCGACGATGGTTGAAATGATGGGCCGATCCGGACGATCCCGTAACCGAATTTGCGTCAAAGAGGTCGCGTCATGAAACGCTTCGCCAGCATGCTCGCTCTTGCTCTCGT
>DAIMKK010000658.1:0-1597 GCA_036721745.1 Pseudolabrys sp.
AGAACGGTTTCCGGATCATTCTTAGAGGTGAGGATTTCCAGGAACAGCCGGTTGGCTTCCTCGTCGTTGCGCAGCTTGGCGTCGATCAGCTTGAGCGAACGGGTGATCGCGCGCATCGCGTCGGGGTGGAAGGCGAGGTTGTGCTTTTGCGCCAGATAGAAAACGCGAATTAAATTGACCGGATCGCGCTTGAAAATATTAGCGCCGGCGACGGTGATGCGGTTTTTATCGACGATGAAATCGTCGCTTTCGGCGAGCTTGGTGCGCTTCACCGGGCGGAACTTCGCCATCAGGCGGCTGAGCACCGGCACGCTCTTGGCGTGGCTGTCCTCCAGATCCGCGCACAAAATGGCGGTGAGATCGCCGACGTCCTTGGCCATCAGGAAGTAGTGCTTCATGAAGCGCTCGACGTCCTGCTGGCCGGGATGCTCGGTGTAGCCGAGCCGCACCGCGATCTCACGCTGGATGTCGAACGACAGTCGCTCCTCGGCGCGGCCGGTGAGGAAATGCATGTGGCAGCGCACCGACCAGAGGAAATCCTCGCAGCGGCGAAACAACAGATATTCCTGCTTGTCGAATACGCCGCGTTTGATCAGCTCATCCGGTTCGCGCACACGATAGACGTATTTCGCGATCCAGAACAGTGTGTGGAGATCGCGCAAGCCGCCTTTGCCGTCTTTCACGTTCGGCTCGACCAAGTAGCGCGATTGCCCGCTGCGGCGCACGCGATCCTCGCGCTCGGCAAGCTTGGCGGCGACGAATTGCGCGGCGGTATTGCGCACCACCTCATTGTCGAAGCGCTTGATCAACTCGTCATACAGATTGCGGTCACCGAGCAGAAATCTCGCTTCGAGGATGGCGGTGCGGATGGTCATGTCCGCCTTGGCCTGACGGATACATTCGTCCACCGAGCGAGTGGCGTGGCCGACTTTTAGCCCGGTGTCCCACAGGCAATAGAGGATCGCTTCCGCGATCGATTCGCCCCAAGCGGTCTGCTTGTAAGGTAGCAAAAACAGGAGATCGATGTCGGAGCCGGGCGCCTGTAGCCCGCGGCCGTAGCCGCCGGTGGCGATCACCGCCATGTGCTCGGCCTCGGACGGATTTTGCGACTGGTAGAGATGCTTGCGCGCGAAGTCGAACAGCAGGCGGATGATCTCGTCTTCCAGCCGGCATAGCCGCTCGGCGCAGCGCCTTCCGTGCCGGTCCTTGAGCAGAAGCTGCTCGGCCTTGGCGCGGCCTTCGTTGAGCGCGGACTTCAGTCGTTGCGCGAGCGCGGAGCGCAACTCGCGCCCGCCGCCGCTGTGAGTGGCGGCGAGACTTTCCAGGTCGGCGGCGACGGCGCGCAGGTCGATCAACTCGCCCGAGTTCCGGGCCGGATGCTCGGGCCCTGTGCGCGGGCTGGTTTCGAGGGCGAGAGAGGCCATGGGGGCATCGGGATAGCGGAGTGCGGGGTGCAAGTCACCCGCTGCCGGCAAAGATATTCGTTAACGGCGACAGGTGCGGCGGCGGCGACCAATTTTTCGGCATTTTTGCAGGTGCGAAAGGGGGGTTCGCCGTGACGGGCGGCGCCGGGTATGGTTCCCTGCAATAAGAAACC
>DAIMKK010000659.1:0-1595 GCA_036721745.1 Pseudolabrys sp.
TGCGGGCGTTCGCGGTTAGCTCCTGGCCTGCATGCTTGATCCCGATAAGAAACCCGTCGCTCCCAAGGTGAGCTTCGTCTCGCTCGGTTGCCCGAAGGCGCTGGTTGACAGCGAGCGCATCGTCACGCGGCTGCGCGCGGAGGGCTATGAGCTCTCGCGCGAGCACGCCGGCTCGGACGTGGTCATCGTCAACACCTGCGGCTTTCTCGACAGCGCCAAGGCGGAGTCGCTTGCAGCCATCGGCAGCGCGCTGAAGGAAAACGGCAAGGTCATCGTCACCGGCTGCATGGGCGCGGAGCCGGAGAGCATCTCGGCCGCCTACCCGCAGGTGCTGGCGATTACCGGGCCGCAGCAATACGAGAGTGTGGTCGAGGCGGTGCACCGAGCGGTGCCGCCGCAACACGATCCGTTCCTCGATTTGGTGCCGCCGGAGGGCATCAAGCTGACGCCGCGGCATTACGCCTATTTGAAGATTTCCGAAGGCTGCAACAACCGCTGCACGTTCTGCATCATCCCGCGCCTGCGCGGCGATCTGGTGTCACGCCCGGCCGCCGATGTGCTGCGCGAAGCGGAGAAGCTGGTGACCGCCGGCGTGAAGGAGCTGCTGGTGATCTCGCAGGACACCTCGGCCTATGGGCTCGACATCAAATATGCGTCGAGCCCGTGGCGCGGCAAAGACCTGCGCGCGAAGTTCATCGATCTCACCAGCGCGCTAGGCGAACTCGGCGTTTGGGTGCGGCTGCATTACGTCTATCCCTACCCGCACGTCGACGACGTCATTCCGCTGATGGCCGAACGAAAAATTCTCCCCTATCTCGATATTCCGTTCCAGCACGCCGCGCCCGATGTGCTCAAGCGCATGAAGCGTCCGGCGGCGCAGGAGAAGACTTTGGAACGCATCGCCAAGTGGCGCGAGATTTGTCCGGACATCACGCTGCGCTCGACCTTCATCGTCGGTTTTCCCGGCGAGACCGAAGCCGATTTCGACTATCTGCTGCAATGGCTGGAGGAAGCCACTCTCGACCGCGTCGGCTGCTTCAAATACGAGCCGGTGCGCGGCGCCGTTGCCAACGAACTGGCCGCCGCCGTGCCGGATGAAGTGAAAGAGGAGCGCTGGCACCGCTTTATGCAAACGCAGCAGAAAGTTTCGAAGAGCCGGCTCAAGCGCAAGGTGGGAACGCGCCAGCAGGTCATCATCGACGAGGTTGGCTCAACCGTCGCCAAGGGCCGCTCGATGGCCGACGCGCCGGAAATCGACGGCGCGGTCTATGTGGCGAGCCGGCGCCCGCTGCGCGTCGGCGAGATCGCGACTGTCAAGATCGAGCGCGCCGACGAATACGATCTGCACGGGACGGCCGTCGGTTTCTGATTTTGGCGACCACAGCGATGACTTCCCGCGGGTTCCGTCCAAAGTTCCAGTTCCCTCCCATGCAACTTCGGAACGTGCATGCGCGCGGCGCGTTAGCCAGACATCCTTCATTACAAGGAGGTCATATCATGCAGTACAGAAACACGATCTTTTTTGCCGTCATAATGGCGGCTGCCACATCGTCAGCGCCCGCCTCGGCTGAGATCCTTGCCTCGGCAACGACGCC
>DAIMKK010000660.1:0-1594 GCA_036721745.1 Pseudolabrys sp.
TCGATGCCGCGGTCCTTAGCCCGCGCGCGCGCGCAGACCGCGACGATCTCGATCGCGCGGCCGCAACGCACGGCGAGCGCCTCCTGCTGGCGCGCCACCTGGGCGATCAAGGCCGCGCCGACCGTGCCCAATCCGGCGACGCCTACTTTCAGAGATTTGACCATGAGGACTAACGCCGCGTGGCGAGCGGGACCACGTTGTGAAGGTGTTCCGGCGCGGATTCAAGAAAACGGCGGACATTGCGCGCGGCCTGGCGGATGCGTTGCTCGTTCTCCACCAGCGCGATGCGCACGAAGCCCTCGCCATATTCGCCGAAGCCGATGCCGGGCGAGACCGCGAGTTCGGCCTTTTCCACCAGCAAGGTCGAAAATTCCACGCTGCCGAGGCTGTGAAACGGCTCCGGGATCGGCGCCCAGGCGAACATCGAGGCGCGCGGGCTCGGTACATGAAAACCGGCGCGGCCGAAGCTTTCCACCAGCACGTCGCGGCGGCGCTTGTAGGTTTCGCGCATCTCCTTGATGCAATCGTCGGGACCGTTGAGCGCCGCGATGGCCGCCACCTGCACCGGCGTGAAGGCGCCGTAATCGAGATAGGATTTCACCCGCGCCAGCGCCGCGATCACGCGCTCGTTGCCGACCGCGAAGCCGATGCGCCAGCCCGGCATCGAGAACGTCTTCGACATCGAGGTGAATTCGACCGCGATATCGATCGCGCCCGGTACCTGCAACAGCGAGGGCGGCGGGTCGTCGTCGAAATAGACTTCCGCGTAAGCCAAATCGGACAGCACCAGGATGCCGTGCTTCTTCGCGAAGGCGACCAGGTCCTTATAGAAGTCGAGGCTCGCCACGTAAGCCGTCGGATTGGCCGGATAGCACACCACCACCGCGGTCGGCTTCGGGATCGAGTGGATGATCGCACGTTCCAGCGTATGGAAGAAATTCGGCGTCGGCTCCGACGGCACCGAGCGCACCGCGCCGCCCGCCATCAGAAAGCCGAAGGCGTGGATCGGATAGCTCGGATTGGGCACCAGCACGACGTCGCCCGGTGCGGTGATCGCCTGCGCCACGTTGGCGAAGCCTTCCTTCGAGCCGAGCGTGGTGACAATCTGGGTCTCGGGGTTGAGCTTCACCCCGAAACGGCGCTCGTAATACTTCGCTTGCGCAAGGCGCAATTTGGGAATGCCGCGCGAGGCGGAATAGCGATCGGTGCGCGGCTTGCCGAGCGTCTCCTTGAGCTTCTCGATCACGTGCGCGGGCGCCGGCAAATCCGGATTTCCCATACCCAGATCGATGATGTCCGCCCCCGAATTGCGGGCGCGCGCCTTGGCTCGGTTCACTTCTTCGAACACGTAAGGCGGCAAGCGGCGGATGCGGTAGAAGTCTTCCATCGTCTCAGACCTTTAGAGCGCCTTTTGCTTTCGCATGATCTTTTCCGAAAACCGGTACTCACTTTTCGGGATCATACGCCGGCCCTCTCCAGCCGGCGGCGTTACCCCGGCAGGCTTTTATCATGGGTTGGCCTTAGCGCCATCCTGGGCATCGGTGGTCTGGCTTCTTTTCGCGATCGCGGGCTTCTTCTCTTTGACCGCCCGCCC
>DAIMKK010000661.1:0-1593 GCA_036721745.1 Pseudolabrys sp.
TTGGCTTTGAGCGGACCCGTCATTAGCGCACCCTCGCGGCCGACGGGCGGTGGGCATTACGGATGGCGGCGATCGCGGCCGCATAATTATCCGATCTGAAGATCGCAGATCCGGCAACAATGGCGTTCGCACCCGCCTCGATCGCCTGCCCGGCGGTTTCGCGATTTTCGCCGCCGTCAACCTCAATGAACGGATCGAGGCCGCGTGCTTCGCATAGCTGCCGCAAACTGCGGATCTTGGGCAACATCTTCGGCAGAAATTTCTGCCCGCTGAAGCCGGGATTTACGGTCATGACAAGAACTACATCGCAGAGATACAGTACGTGTTCGATCAATTCGATCGGGCTCGCCGGGTTCAGCACCACACCGGCCTTCTTGCCGAGGTCGCGGATTCGTGACAGCACTCCGTGGAGATGGATCGTCGCCGACGACTCCGCCGGCACGAGCAGATGATCGGCGCCGGCCTCGGCAAACGTCGCGAGATAGCGTTCCGGCTCGACGATCATAAGGTGCACATTGAGCGGCTTCTGTGTGTGGCGTCGCACCGCTTCAACAATCACCGGTCCGAACGTGATATTCGGCACAAAGCGACCATCCATGACATCGATATGGATCCAGTCGGCGCCGGCTGCATCGACGGCGTGAACCTCGTCGGCGAGATGCCCGAAATCCGCCGACAAGATCGACGGCGCAACGACAATCGACTTTTGCAAATTTTCCTTCGCCCGGGCCGTCATGGTCGCTCGCCTTTCGACGCGTCTGAAGTTGCCACCGCTCCCGAGATCGATTTATGACCGCAAGGCCTGCCTTGCCGCTCCTCCAACTGACGCACGATCTCCGCGACGATTTCGGCTGGCCTGCCGCCGACGTCGACGGTGAGCGGATGCTCGTCTGGCGTCGGCTCCTGCAGGGTCGCAAACTGGCTGTCGAGCAGGGCCACCGGCATGAAGTGCTCATGCCGTGCAGCCATTCGCCTGTGGATGAGGTCGTGCGATCCTTTGAGGTAGACCAGCGTCACGTCTGAGCGATCACCGATGATGATGTCGCGGTAAGCGCGCTTCAGCGCCGAACAGGTGAGCACGCCGGATTCGCCGCGCGCTCGCCAGCCGTCAATTTCCTCGCCGATTTTGCGCAGCCAAGGTAACCGGTCGGCATCCGTCAGCGGCGTTCCACTGTGCATTTTCTCCACATTCGCGGCCGGGTGCAGATCATCGCCCTCCTGGAATTGGCAGCCGAGTGCGGCGGAGAGCAGGACCGAGACCGTGGTCTTGCCCGATCCCGAGACGCCCATGACAATGGCGATAACCGGCTTGACTATGGTAGTCGAGAGAGCTGGTGACCACATGCGCTGTGGCTGGCGATCAGGCGGCATCATGCGCTCCTTGGTGGTTGCGTGTCATGCAGCAGCCCGGCATAGAACAAACTTCTGCACCGCATTGGCGAAGCCTTCCTGTTCGTTACTGTCGGTCACTGCGCTCGCCTGTGCTTTCACCTCGTTGCTCGAATTACCCATGGCGATGGAAAATCCGCTTTTGCAAAACATAAGGACATCATTCGGCATGTCGCCAAACGTGGCGATCTGTTCGGGCGGAAT
>DAIMKK010000662.1:0-1584 GCA_036721745.1 Pseudolabrys sp.
CGCCTCCACTTCTCCACCAAAGGAGCGATATGCCGTGTCCAAAGATAACATCATCAAGCTGATTCAGCCAGCAAGCGTCGACGATCAACTCACCGAAATCTTGCGCAACGGGGCGCGTGCTCTGTTGGCCCAGGCGGTCGAGGCGGAGGTCGCGGACTTTCTTGGCAAGCATTCCGAGTTGAAGACCACAGACGGCCACCAGCGGGTCGTACGCCACGGTCACCTGCCGGAACGCGAGGTGATGACCGGTATCGGTCCGGTCGCCATCCGCCAGCCGCGTGTACGCGATCGCGAGGCGGACGCAACCGATCCCGACCGCATCCGGTTCTCTCCGTCGATCCTGCCGCCCTATATGCGCCGGTCGAAATCAATCGAGACGCTGCTGCCGATCCTTTACCTGAAGGGGATATCGACCGGCGACTTCTCCGAGGCGTTAGCGGCGCTGCTCGGCAAGGACGCTGCCGGGTTGTCGGCATCCACCATCGGCCGCCTGAAGGACGGCTGGCTCGACGAGTACGCCGCGTGGCAGAAGCGCGATCTGTCGGCGAAGCGCTACGTTTACATATGGGCCGATGGCATCCATCTCCAGGCGCGCCTCGAAGACGAAAAGCAGTGCATCCTGGTTCTGATCGGCGCGACGCCGGAGGGCCGCAAGGAACTGGTCGGCTTCACCGATGGCGCCCGCGAGAGCGCGCAGGACTGGCGCGATCTGCTGCTCGACCTGAAGCGGCGCGGGCTCGACGTGCCGCCGCGGCTCACCATCGCCGATGGCGCGCTCGGGTTCTGGAAGGCCGCCGGCGAGGTCTGGCCGAAAACGCGCGAGCAGCGCTGCTGGGTGCACAAGACCGCGAACGTGCTCGCCAAGTTGCCGAAGAGCCAGCAGCCGAAGGCCAAGCGCGCGTTGCAGGAGATCTGGATGGCCGAAACCAAGGCCGCCGCCGAGTTGGCGTTCGACGCCTTCATCGAGAGCTACACGCCCAAATACGAGAAGGCGGCCGACTGTCTGAGCAGGGATCGGGACACGCTACTGGCATTCTACGACTTCCCGGCCGAGCACTGGAAACACCTGCGGACCACCAATCCCATTGAAAGCACCTTCGCTACCGTGCGCCACCGCACGATCCGATCGAAGGGATGCCTGTCCAACGGCACCGCGCTCGCGATGGTCTTCAAGCTGCTCGAGGCCGCGCAGAAAAGCTGGCGTCGTCTCGATGGCCACAACCAGTTGCCAAAACTCGTTCTCGGTGTGACATTCAACAACGGGATCGAGGTCATCGCCAAACCGGCTGACCTTCAGCCCATAACCGCCGCCGCCTGACTGGCCCGGCCGTCACCAAAATTTGGCGATAGCTCAGGGCACCAACCCGCAAGCGACAAGGCCAAAGGATATTGGGGATCAATCGAGAGTGCTTTTTCGAGTAGTGCGAGTGCTTTAGCGCTTTCTTCCTTCTCGAGCACCCAGACATGAGGCATTGCCCTCATGGTGTAGTCGTAACTGCCTAGGTCTTGCGGCCGTTTTCGTCGCGACCGCTCAATCTCGGCTATGCGGATGGAAGGTTGGAGAGCCCCTGCTACCTGCTCCGT
>DAIMKK010000663.1:0-1584 GCA_036721745.1 Pseudolabrys sp.
GGCTGTATACCTTCTGGGCGGCGATGACAAAGAACGAGTAGCACCAACGGTTGTGTGTACCGAAAACGTGAACGCTCCACCGCCTGAAAGGCGGTGGCTTCGGGTTACGGCTTAAAGCCGGATCGGTCCGCCCTTCGGCGGACGCGCGCGACCGCGGGGCTGGGGCCCCTCGCCAGCGGCACCGCCGTCCGACGGCCTCGCGCCCCCACACGCGGTGCGCCGCCGGCGCCGCCACGGTCGGCCGAGTCCAGCCGACAGGGGCGCGGCCATCCCCCGGTCGCCAATCCCGGCCGCCTAAAGGCGTGGGGTTTCCTGATCCCCTATCGGGGACTCTAAATCCGGGAGTAATTAATATAGTGATGAAGCACGCCAAAGATCGCGTGCGAATTTATAGACCCGGTCCGCTGAACCGGGCGACAGACCGGCGCATCTTTGTTCAATGAGCAGTGCGTTCTGATGTTATTGTAATAGCGAGCATGGGTTCGCAGAATGCGGCGATGGTGTGCCTCCTCTTTTAAACCGATGGCTCGAGGAATTCATCGCGGAATTACTCGCTTTTCCCGGGCACCATGACGATCAGGTCGACGCTCTCACCTAGGGCCTCGCATGGGGTCGTAACGAACGGGGCGAAGTGTCAGTGAGCGTCGTCCGTGGGATGATTTGGGGCCTGGCCTGTCTCATATCGCATAAAGGAACTGTTCGAAGCTGCCGTTCGACAACCACAGCGATATATTCAAGGCAGCCCCGTCGGGTCGGCCTGATCAGTCGCTCGCAGCAGCCATTTTGCCATATTGATCGCCGGATGGAATTTTCGGAATGGACAGCTCGCCGCGGGACGGGGCGGGCGCTGCCCTGCATCGGATTATTAAGCGCCCAGTGCCACCGTCGAGCTGAAAGACCACCAGCGAGCTTCCCTGAGTCACGGCAGGGCCCGGCCGATGCTGCAACAAGATTGTCATAGGTCTATGATCTGTCACACTGCCTGCATAGTGCACGAACTGAGCGAGTAAACGCAGTGTCGCAAATCACCGTCCAGAATGCCAGCAAGCTGTAGGGCGCCACCGCAGCAGTCGATAACATGAGCTTCGACGCCGATGCGGGATCGTTTCTTGTGCTGCTCGGGCCTTCGGGATGCGGCAAGTCAACGACGCTGCGCCTGATCGCGGGCCTCGATCAGGTCTCAAGCGGCCGTATCCTGATTGGCGGCGAGGATGTGACCGATCTCGCGCCCGCGAAACGCCGCGTCGCGATGGTGTTCCAGTCCTACGCGCTATTCCCTCACCTAACGGTAGCCGAGAACATTCTCTTTGGATTGCGCGTGCGCAAGACGCCGACCGCCGAACGCGTGCGCCGACTCGATCATGTCGCGTCATTGCTTGGTCTCCGCGCGCTGCTCGCACGCAAACCGTCTCAGCTTTCTGGCGGCCAGCAGCAGCGCGTCGCGCTCGGCCGCGCCATCATCGCGGAAACGCCGGTTTGTCTGATGGACGAGCCGCTCTCTAACCTCGACGCACAGTTGCGGGCCGAGATGCGGCGCGAGATCCGCATGTTGCAACAGAAGCTCGGCATCACCATGGTCTACGT
>DAIMKK010000664.1:0-1583 GCA_036721745.1 Pseudolabrys sp.
TGTCGGCGAGCGCGGCACGGATCGCCTCTTCGACCGCTTCGTCGGCCACGTGCAGCTTGCGAATGCGATCCCATTCGGCGGCGTGCGCGCGGAAGTAAGCCTGCGCGGCGGCGGCGCGGGCTTGGCGCACCGAGGCGAGCCGCGCGCGGTCGCGGCCGATGGTCTGGTCCGCCGGGTCAAGCCGGTCGAGCAACGCGCGCGCGACCTCGGCGCCGCCGCCGCGCTCGGCCAGCCGAAAGAACGCCCAGGTTCCTTCGCGGAAACGCTCGATCAAGCCGGCTTCGGCCAACAGCTTGAGATGGCGCGAGATGCGCGGCTGCGATTGGCGCAGGATGTCGGTCAGGTCGGAGACGGTCAGCTCGGCTTCCGCCAGCAGCGCCAGCACACGCAGGCGCGTTTCCTCGCCCGCGGCCTTGAGGGCCGCGTTGAGGGCATCGAAGCGGAGCCGGGCGCTGCTGCTCATTCGGACCTAACCATCGACGACATGGGCCTGTTCCAACTATATAAAGATATCTTTATACGTTGAAACGGCCTTCGGCAAGGCCATCTACCCGGTCATTCCGGTACGCGCCGCAGGCGCGGACCCGGAATCCAGGGCCACCCATCGAAGCTGCTTCTGGATTCCGGGTTCGCTCGCTACGCTCGCGCCCCGGAATGACGGCGGAGTAGCAAAATGCCCAGCAAGGATTTCGGCGTGCGCGACGGCGAGGTGGCGGCCGAGTTGCCGGAGAATTTCCACGCCAGCCTCTATTACATCGGCCGCATCCGCACACCCTGGAAGCATCGCAAGGACTGCCCGAAAAACGCCCGCGAATCCGACGCGGTCTGCACCGTCGAACTCGATCCGCGCTGGACCGAAGGTCTGAAAGACGTGGCGACGTGCAGCCACATCATCCTGCTGTACTGGATGGACAAGTCGCCGAGAAACCTTGTTCTGCAAGTTCCTCGGCACTACGGCGAGCCGCGCGGCACCTTTGCTCTGCGCTCGCCTGCCCGCCCCAACCCCATCGCCATGAGCGTGGTGAAACTGCTGCGCATCGAGGGCAACAAGCTCTCGGTGGTCGGGCTCGACTGCCTGGACGGCACGCCGCTACTCGACATCAAGCCCTATTTCTCCTCCACCGACAGCGTGCCCGAGGCGGTGGTGGGCTGGCGCAAAGCCAAGGATTAGAGGCTGAAAACGTCCCTAACGCGCGGGGAACCGACTGGTTCCCCCTGCTGTCATGCATTTGAGCCGGCCGCGAACCGGAACCATTGAACCTCCCCGGAGCTTGCCCCGACGAATGATGGATCAAGCATTCCATCGGGGAGGCTGCCATGTCCGTAAAGATTTATTCAATCGGTTCGCTGATCGCCGCCGCCGCTTTGTCGTGCGGGCCTGCGCAAGCCGAGCCGCTGTTCGCCCTTTTCAACGCTCCCACGCAAACCCAGATCGCGCCGCAATACGCGCCGACCGAACAAAGCGACGAAGACGCGCCGCTCGATCCGCGCCTGCAACGGCAAATCGTGAGCTATGCCAGCAACGAAGCGCCCGGCACCGTCATCATCGATACCCCGCACACCGTCCTCTATTACGTTCTCGG
>DAIMKK010000665.1:0-1576 GCA_036721745.1 Pseudolabrys sp.
CCTGCTGACAGCGGATTTTTCAAGCCAAAAACGGGTAAAAAGCGGAATCTCGTGCTCGAATTTACCGAGCGATCACGCCGGGGCTGATTCGCGTCGGCCCGGTAGCCTGCGCTCCCAGGCGAGCGCATGGGTGACGATGGTGTCGAGGTCCTCGAACTGCGGTTGCCAATCGAGCGTCGAGCGGATCCGGCTGACGTCGGCCACCAGCGCGGGCGGATCGCCCGGCCGTCGGCCAGCGATCTCGACCGGAAAATCGTGCCGGCTGGCGCGCCGCACCGCCTCGATCACCTGGAACACCGAAGCGCCATGCCCGTAGCCGCAGTTGAAGGTCGCGCTGGCGCCGCCGCGGCGCAGATAGGCCAGCGCCGCCGAATGCGCACGCGCAAGGTCGCTGACATGGATGTAATCGCGGATGCAGGTGCCGTCCGGCGTCGGATAATCGGTGCCGAAGACATCGATCTTTCCGCGCTTGCCGAGCGCCGCTTCGCAGGCGACCTTGATCAGATGGGTCGCCATCAGCGTCGATTGCCCGGTCCGCAACTTCGGATCGGCGCCGGCGACGTTTAAGTAGCGCAGGATGACGAAGCGCAGCCCATGCGCGGCGCCGGCATCGTGCAGCATGATCTCCGACATCAGCTTCGAGGTGCCATAGGGCGAAATCGGCGCCGTGGTCGCATCCTCGCGCACTGGCACGTGCTCGGCGTTGCCATAGACCGCGGCGGTCGATGAAAAGATGAACTGCTGTACGCCCGACTTGATGGCGACGTCGAGCAGGGCGCAGGTATTCATCGTGTTGTTGCTGTAATAGCCGAGCGGATCGCGCACCGAATCCGGCACCACGATCGAGGCGGCGAAATGGACGATGGCGGTCACGCGGTGGCGGGTGATGGTCTGTGCCACCAAGTCGCGGTCGCCGGTCGAGCCGGCGACGAAAGGGACCTTGCCGGGCACCAGGAAACGGAATCCGGTCGACAGATTGTCGAGCACGACCACCGGCTCGCCGGCATCGACCAGCTCATGAACCATGTGGCTGCCGATATAGCCGGCCCCGCCCGTGACCAGGATCGTCATGAACCTTGTCCCTCGAATTTGCGCCGCATTTTACAGAATGTCCCTGAAAGCGCGCTTAGTCTGTGAAGCGACCGGCAGGGTTATGGCGGTCATGCTTAATGCTCGGTATATGACCTCGGCAGAGGCACAATGGCCGATATTCTCTTCATCAAGACGTCGTCGCTCGGAGATGTGATTCATCACATGCCGGCGCTGACCGAGGCACGTAAGGCGCAACCGCAGGCGAAATTCACCTGGCTGGTGGAGGAGGCCTTTGCGCCCCTTGTCCGCCTGCATCCGGCGGTGGCTGAGGTGGTTCCGGTGGCATGGCGGCGCTGGCGGAAGTCGCTCTACGCGCCGGCAACGCTCGGCGAGATCGCCGACAGTCTGCGCGCCATCCGGACGCCGCGCTACGACCTGATCGTCGACAGCCAAGGCCTGCTGCGCTCCGCCGTCATCGCGCGGCTCGCGCACGGGCGGCGGCATGGCTACGACGCTGCAAGCATCCGCGAACCGCTGGCCGCGA
>DAIMKK010000666.1:0-218 GCA_036721745.1 Pseudolabrys sp.
ATCAGAAGCACGTGCGCACGGTGGAACAGGTCGGCGGCATCAATGCCGAAGAGTTCGCCACGCTCAACAAGTCGCTGCATCGGCTCGAACGCTTCTGGACCGATCAGATCCTTTACCGCCTTTAATCCAAGTACTGGCGGAAAGACTTGCCCCGGCCCTTGCGGCCGGGGTTTTGTTTTCGTGTTTTCTTATCCCTCCCCTGAAAGGGGAGGGTCGCG
>DAIMKK010000666.1:237-1570 GCA_036721745.1 Pseudolabrys sp.
CTTGCCCCCACCCGCCGCTCGCAATCGCTCGTGGCTGCCCTCCCCCGCAAGCGGGGGAGGGATAAAAAACAAAGCGCGCCCGAACCCCAGATATTGCGCCTCACCAGCCATCCACATGCCAGCGCTTGGCGGGTGGCGGCCTATATGCTATTTGCGGACTAATCCCGGAAGTTGCCCGTAATTCGGCCCGGCTCGCCCCGGCGCCAGGAGATCATGATGTCGGCGACGTCGAGTTCCAAGCCTGCAAGCGATGTGGAAAACCTGTTCTCGGCATCTTTGGCGGAGGTCGATCCGGAGATCGCCGAGGTTGTTCGGCAAGAACTCGGCCGCCAGCGCGACGAGATCGAGCTGATCGCCTCGGAGAACATCGTTTCGCGCGCCGTTCTGGAAGCGCAGGGCTCGGTTCTGACTAACAAATATGCCGAAGGCCTGCCGGGTAAGCGCTATTACGGCGGCTGCCAGTTCGTCGACGTGGCCGAGGAGTTAGCCATACAGCGGGTAACAAAGCTGTTCGGCTGCAGATTTGCGAATGTACAGCCGCATTCCGGCGCGTCCGCCAACGCGGAAGTGTTTTTTGCTCTGCTGAAGCCCGGCGACACCTTCATGGGCCTCAATCTCGCCGCCGGCGGCCATCTCACCCACGGCTCGCCGGTCAACATGTCGGGCAAGTGGTTCAAGCCGGTGCCTTACGGCGTGCGGCGCGACGACCAGCGCATCGACATGGACGAGGTCGCGCGCCTCGCCAAAGAGCACAAGCCGAAGCTCATCATCGCCGGCGGCTCGGCCTATCCGCGCATCATCGACTTCCGCGCCTTCCGCGCCATCTGCGACGAGGTCGGCGCGCTGCTGATGGTCGACATGGCGCACTTCGCCGGATTGGTGGCGGGCGGCGTGCATCCTTCGCCGTTCCCGCACGC
Organism: Pseudolabrys sp.; assembly: GCA_036721745.1. Lineage (GTDB taxonomy): Bacteria > Pseudomonadota > Alphaproteobacteria > Rhizobiales > Xanthobacteraceae > Pseudolabrys. The sequence continues at coordinate 1,155 of DAIMKK010000666.1, forward strand.
GCATGTGGTAACGACGACGACGCACAAGACGCTGCGTGGCCCGCGCGGCGGCGTGATCCTGTCCGACAACGAGGAGATCGCCAAGAAACTCAATTCGGCGGTATTCCCCGGCATGCAGGGCGGCCCGCTGATGCATGTGATTGCCGCCAAGGCGGTGGCCTTCGGCGAGGCGCTGCGGCCGAGCTTCCGCACTTACGCCCGCAACGTGGTGGAAAACGCCAAGGCGCTGGCCGAGACGCTGAAGTCGAAAGGCCTCGACATCGTGTCGGGCGGCACCGACACCCATCTGATGCTGGTCGATCTGCGGCCCAAGCGGCTCACCGGCAAGGTGGCGGAATTGGCGCTCGGCCGCTCGCACATTACCTGCAACAAAAACGGCATCCCGTTCGATCCGCAAAAGCCGACGGTGACCTCAG
>DAIMKK010000667.1:0-1568 GCA_036721745.1 Pseudolabrys sp.
ATCTCTATGCCGATCTCGGCAAGGCGAACGGCAGCGTGGCGACCTGCGGCGTCTCCAACGACGTCGCATTCAAAGCCAACATCGTTCGGGGCGGCCTGAACTACCACTTCTAGCCGCAACGATTGCAAAGACCTGAGCAGGGCCGGCCGCGCGCCGGCCCTTTGCTTTTTCGGCGCCCTGCCCCCGGCCGCGCCTGCGTTGTCGCGTTCGCTTGGGCAATGGCGGGAAACTTATTGACCGGCCCGGTAATTCAGTCGATCATATTCCAAAATAACTAACTAACGCGGCAAGGCATCTTAAGCCTAGGCAGCGATCACCAGGGAGGACGACCATGATATCTCGACGTCGTTTGCTCGAGAGCGTGGCGGGCGGTGCTGCGCTTGCCGTGTCTGGGCTAAATCTGCCGAAATTTTCCGAAGCCGAAGCCGCCGGCGTCGACCTGACGCCCGGCGTGCCGCAAGGCATTGGCAGCTACGTGACCATGGGCACCTTGCCCGGCAAAAAGCCGCTGATCCAGCTTTCCGACCGGCCGCCGAATTACGAAGCGCCGATTGAATATCTGCGCACGCCGATCACGCCGAACGACCAGTTCTATGTGCGCTATCACCTGTCCGACATCCCGGACGTCAAAGCCGAAGGTTACAAAATCGCGGTCGGCGGCGACGGCGCCAACGGCCAGGCCGAGATCACGCTCGACGACTTGAAGAAAATGCCGGCGGTCGAGGTGGTCGCGGTCAACCAGTGCTCGGGCAACCGGCGCGGCCTGTCCAAGCCGCACGTGCAAGGCGTGGAATGGGGTTACGGCGCCATGGGCTGCGCGCGCTGGAAGGGCGCGCGGCTCAAGGACGTGCTCGACAAAGTCGGGTTGAAGAAGGAAGCGATTGAAATCTCCTTCAACGGCGCCGACGGGCCGGCGATCGACAAGACGCCGGACTTCATCAAGAGCATTCCGGTTTGGAAGGCGACGGATGAGAACACCATCATCGCCTACGAGATGAACGGGGCGCCGCTGCCGCATTTCAACGGCTTCCCCGCCCGCATCATCGTGCCGGGCTGGACCGGCACCTACTGGATGAAGCACGTCATCTCCATCAATGCGCTGACCAAGCCACAAGGCGGGTTCTGGATGAACCCCGCCTATCGCATTCCGATCGGAAAATTCCCGGTGGTGGCGCGTTTCACTTCTCAGGAATACGCGCCCAACACGCCGATCACCGAGATCGTGGTCAATTCACTGATCACCAGCCATCGCGACGGCGCCAAGGTGAAACCCGGCAAGCTCACGGTGAGCGGTATGGCCTGGGACGGCGGCTACGGCATCCGCACCGTCGAGGTCTCGACCGACGGCGGCAAGAGCTGGTCGAGCGCGACGTTAGGCGAGGATCTCGGCCGTTACGCGCTCCGTCCATGGAGCTTCGCGTTCAAGGCCGCGCACGGCAAGAACACGGTGACGGTCAACGCCACCAACAAGATCGGCCAAAGCCAGACCACCGAGCTGATATTCAATCCGGCCGGCTATCACAACAACGTCATGCAAAACATCACACTGACAGCCTGAGGGAGGAGAC
>DAIMKK010000668.1:0-1566 GCA_036721745.1 Pseudolabrys sp.
CTGTCGCGGCGTGCCATGGGGTTTTGGCTCCATTTCGGCGCGAAAACGGGGCGATTGGCCAAGAGCTTAAGCAGCCGAATCACAAATCAACCGTCGACATCCTCTACAGCACGGGCGGGCCACGGAATTATGACAGTGGGGGTTCAGGCCGCAAGTCTTGCGGCGGCCGCCTCGAGCGCTTCGCGCAGCCGCTCGCGGTCGAGCGGCTTGACCAGCAGGCCGTCCATGCCGGCGGCGATGCAAGCCGCGCGGTCTTCGCTCTGGGCATTGGCGGTGAGCGCCAGCATGCGAACCGGTCGGTCGCCTGCTTGCGTCTCGGCGGCGCGGATACGGCGGGCGGCTTCCAGCCCGTCCATGCCGGGCATTTGCACGTCCATCAGCACGAGATCGAAAGGCTTGCCGGCCGCGCGTGCGGCGGACCAGGACTCCACCGCCGCTTCGCCATTGCCGGCGACGGTCGGACGATGGCCAAGCCGCGTGAGCAGCGCGCGTGCGAGCAGCGCGTTGATCTCGTTGTCTTCGGCGACCAGGATCGACAAGCCAATGCCTTTGCCATCGGTGCCGGCGGCGTCCGCCTTGCCGGGACCCGAAATTTCCGGCGCCATGTCTTCGAACGCATCTTCGGCGGTGAGCCGCGCGGCGAGCGATGCCATGCGCACCGGCTTGACCAGATAGCCGGTGAAGCCGCGCGCTTTAAGCGCGGGCAATTCATGCCGCTCGGTCGGCCGGATCAGCACGATGCGGCGCGTCCCATCGAGCCGCGCAAGATCGCCATATTCGATCATGCGGCGCGCCAGCGGATAATCGACCAGCAGCGCATCCCAACGTTTCGCCAAAAGCGCGACGGCGCTTTCGACGTCGGCCGCGACGCAGGTGTCGGCGCCCCAGGTGCCGAGCCGGCGCGCCAGCAGCGCGGATTCGATTTCCGCCGCGGCCACGATCAGCACCGCCTTGCCGCTGAGATCGGGCGCGGTGAATTCCGGCGCGCTGTCGGCGGCCGGCGGCAATGGCACCGTAAAGCTGAAGGTGGCGCCGCCGCCTGCTTTGCTCTCGACCGCGATACGGCCATCCATGTGCTCGACGATGCGTTTGGAGATCGCCAGCCCCAAGCCGGTGCCGCCGAACTTGCGGGTGGAGGAGCCGTCGGCCTGCTCGAAATCGCGGAACACGCGCGCCTGGTCTTCCTGCGCGAGGCCGATGCCGGTGTCGCGCACTAGGAAACGGATGTGACCCGCGCGCTCGTCCGGCTCGACGATCAGCGCGACGCCGCCCGCTTCGGTAAACTTGATGGCGTTGCCGGCGAGATTGAGCAGCACCTGGCGCAAACGCGCGTCATCGCCGACGACTTGTCCCGGCAGCCGCTCGTCCACGAACGACGCGATCTCGATGTTTTTCGCCTGCGCGCGCGGCGCCATGAGCTCGACGGTTTCCTCGACCAGCGCGGCAAGCGCGAACGGCAGTACTTCCAGTTCGAGTCTGCCGGCTTCGATCTTGGAGAAATCGAGAATTTTCTCGATCAGCGACAGCAATGTCTCGCCCGAAGTCTTCGCCGCCTTGGCATACGTG
>DAIMKK010000669.1:0-1561 GCA_036721745.1 Pseudolabrys sp.
GCCTCGATGGTCATGGCGAAACCGTTGTCGAGCGTGCGTGCGATCTTGCCTTCTAGCCGGCCGAGGTGGTCGACATAGGCGATCACCCGTTCTCCGGGGTTGCCGACGACCGGCGCGACAATGGCGATGCCGCCAGGCGACATGTTGACGACCTGGCACGGAAATTCGCGCCGGTCGGCCAGCATGTAGCGTCCGAGCAGATTAACCTTGACGCGCTGGTGACGCCGGCGCTCCTCGGCCAGCGGCAGCGATCTCGGCTTGGGCAGGGGCACGGCCATAATCGGTCTGGGTTTTCGGGGGCATATTTCCCCAGCCATTGAGCCTATGTGTCTATCGTTAACGGGGCGTTAGCCGGTCTGGCCGCCGGACGGGGTTTCACGGCCGCCGCTATAGACCACGAAGCCGTGCTGCACCCGGCTGCCGGCCGCCGCTGGCACTAAACGTGGCACGATGCTGCTGTCAGCATCCGGCCCGACATGGCGCAGCGTGCCGAGCGTGAGCTCGGTCACCGGCTTGGCGCCGATCCAGTAGGGCGTAATCGTCGGCGCCAGCACGCCGATCGCGCGGATGCGGGCATGCCCGATATGGGCGAGCGGCAGCAGGAGAAGTTCGAGATCCGCCTCGTCGCCGTCCTCCGTGCGCGCGGTCAGTCCGGCGACCGCGCCTGTTGCCTCATTGTTGGCGATGGCGAGCAGGTCGTCGATCGATTGGCGGCTGGTCTCGCTCCACAACTCGGTAAACGCCTCACCTTTGATCTCGCGGCCGAACAGCGCGCAGACGCGCGTGCCGGCGAGCCGGAACCGGAGGCAGTCGACGAAATCCGCCGCCAGCATGAAAGTGTCGCTGAGCGCATGACGGATCTCGGTTGGATCGATGTCGGCACGCGCGGGGGCGAGACGGGTTCCCCGTTTCTTATTCCAGTATTCGAACACAGCCCGCGTGGATTGATGTTTCATGGACGCCACCTGTTCCGTCGCGAGACGGCGCCGGCTTTCATTGTCCCCGACTGGGACATTCGCGCCGGCTATTCGCCGCGACGTCATTGGTGGAGCAGGCGCCGTGCCGTGGACGCATCCGCCAGCGGGGCAGTGCACGTTAGCGTTAAGACGGCAATCGTATTGCCGGCGGCGCAATCGCTGCTAGGGTCGCCGCCGAACCATCCACACGGCTTACTGGAGGGCGAAAGCCCTCCTTTTTTCTTGGCGTGCATGCTTGCGGTCGGGCGGCCAACCGGCGTAACTCAAGCTTCTCACGCAAGCCTTTGGATTCTTGTGAAGCGCGAACCTCTCTTCAACATCCCTCCCGTCATCGTCGCGGTCCTGACCGTGCTGGCACTCATTCATGCCGTGCGCGCTTACGTGCTCACCGACGACCAAGACATGGAATTCCTGCTCACATTCGCGTTCATTCCGGCGCGCTACGATACATCCATCGTGCTCGGCGGCGCGCTGCCGGGCGGCTTCGGCGCGCAAATTTGGACCTTCGTGAGCTACGCGCTGATCCACGCCGACTGGACGCATTACGGCGTCAATGCGGTGTGGCTGCTGCCGTTCGGCAGCGC
>DAIMKK010000670.1:0-1557 GCA_036721745.1 Pseudolabrys sp.
CACCACCACCAGCCAGAAATCCCAACCCATGCCGACATGAAATTTGGTGGCCAGCACCGCGGTGAGATAGGCGCCGACGCCGAAATAAGCCGCTTGCCCCATCGAGGACATGCCGGTGTAGCCGAGCAGCAGGTCGACGCTCATGGCGAGGATGGCGAAAGCCATCGTGCGCGTTGCCAGCAGCACGACGAAAGAGCCGGAGTGCGGAACGATATAGGCGAACGCCAGCAGCCCGACCGCGACCATTAGAATTTTGATTTTTTGGTTCACCATTGTCGGTCGCTCAATCTCGTCCGAACAGGCCGGTCGGCTTGATCGCCAGGATCAAAACCATAGGCGCGTAAAGCGTGAAGTAGGAGACTTCCGGGAACAGCGCCTTGCCGAAATTGTCGGCGAGACCGACGAGCAGCGCGCCGATCGCGGCACCGCCCAGGCTGCCCATGCCGCCGATGATCACCACCGCGAAAGCGAGCGGCAGCATTTCAAAATCGAGGCCGGGATAGATGCCGAGAAAAGCGCCGCCGGCCACGCCGCCGAGCGCGGCCAGGAACGCGCCGAGCGCGAAGATGAACATGGAGACGCGGTTGGTGTCGATGCCGACGCCGCGCGCCATCTGCGCGTCATCGACGGTCGCGCGCACGGCGGCGCCCATGCGGGTCTTTTCCATCACCAGCCAAATCGCCACGCCGATGACCAAGGCGAGCGCGATCATGAACATCCGATAGGCCGGAAAATATATTCCGCCGATCACGATGCTCTGCGTGAATACGGGCGGCGGGTTGATATCCATGTTGTTGCCGCCCCAGATGTCGAGCGCGCCTTGCTGGAACAGGAAGGCGAAGCCGACGGTGAGCAGCACCTGACGCAACACATCATTATCGACGGGGACAATGGAAACGCGGCGCAAGACGAAAAACACAACGATGGTGGCGAGCGCGACCGCGGCAATAAACTGACCCCGGCTCGCGCCGATCGCCGGCGACCAGCGGGCCATCGACAAGCCGATGAGGACGCCCACGCCCAACGCGATCACGGCATTGCGAAGATGTGCAAAACCTTCGGATCGCAAGAACAAGCGCTCCATCACGATGCCGATCGCGGCAACCGCGAGCGCCGCCACCGGCAGCGACAGCGCCCATGAGCCGGTGGCCGCGATCACCGACAGCGCGATGTAGCCGCCCCATAGAAAATAGGCGCCATGGGAAAGATTGACGATCCGCATGACGCCGAAAATCAACGACAGGCCGCTGCCCACGAGGAACAGCAGCGCGCCATAGGATATCCCGTTGAAGGCCTGGACGACCCAAAACTGCGTATTCATTTCCCCCTCTGGCCCTTCTGTTAATTCGAAGGTTGCGTGAACCTTACCCTAGGTTCGAGGGAAATGAATACCCTATTTGGTTGCAAGTCTTTTTCCGTCATTCCGGGGCGTGGGCACCAGGGCGTGTGCTCATAAAATACTCAGCCAGCACGGCCGCTCGATGTCGGCTATGACCTCAAACGCGGATATTTAGTGGCACGATCTGGATGTCCGCTATGTACCAAAGCACTAAATCG
>DAIMKK010000671.1:0-1554 GCA_036721745.1 Pseudolabrys sp.
ACTCGGCCATCGCAAACCCCCGAATACGGGCCTTCTGCCCGAAAGTCTGCACGCGCGCGGCCGAATGGCCGCGATGCACCCTTTCAGGGACGGTAGGTCAGGGATATGAATCGCCGGTAAATTTGGAACCGGTTGCGCCGCAATATTTCGCAACCTGAAATATCGCCGTTGCGAAAATCGGCCGCTATCAGGCCTTGAGCGAGACCGGGCGCAGCAGGAAGGCGGGCAGGTGGCTGCCGTCGGAATCCTGGACCGGTTCGCGTGGTGGCTGCGGGCGCGGCGACTGCGGCTTGGCGGCGCGCGCGGGCTCCTGCTCCGGACGAGGTTGCGGCTGGGTGGCGCGCGGCGGTTCTCTCTCGTGACGAGGTTGCCGTTTTTGGTCACGGCCGTGGCTGCGCCCGCCGCGATGGCTGCGCTCGCCCTCGCGCGGCCTGCTCTCGCGGGTCTCGGCCGGCGCCGGCTCGCCCATCCAGGGGATGGTCTGGCCGATCAGCCGCTCGATGGCGGCCACCGACTTGCCGTCGATCGGCGCGACAATAGTGATGGCGGTGCCGCTCAAGCCGGCGCGGCCGGTGCGGCCGATCCGATGGACGTAATCGTCGGGGTGATGCGGTACGTCGAAATTGAAGATGTGGCTGACCGCCGGGATATCGAGGCCGCGCGCGGCGACGTCGGAGGCGACCAGCAGCGTGACCTCGCCGTTGCGGAAGGACTCGAGCGCGGCGGTGCGCGCCGACTGGTCCAGGTCGCCGTGCAGCGCCGCGGCGTTGAACTTGTGCTGCAGCAGCGAGCGGTGCAGTTGCGCGACCTCGCGCTTGCGATTGCAGAATACGATGGCGTTCTTGAAGCCGTCGGCGGAGCGGATCAGGCGGCGCAGCGTCTCACGCTTGTCGGCCGGATCGCGCCCGGTTGCGACCAGCAACTGGTTGATGGTGGTGGCCGCCGTGGCCGGCTTCGACACTTCCACGCGTACCGGATTGTGCAGGAAATTGTCGGCGATGCGCTGGATTTCCGGCGGCATGGTCGCGGTGAAGAACAAGGTCTGGCGGGTGAACGGCACCAGCTTGCCGATGCGTTCGATGTCGGGAATGAAGCCCATGTCGAGCATGCGGTCGGCTTCGTCGATGACCAGCAGTTCGACGCCGGAGAGCAGCAGGCGGCCGCGCTCGGAATGGTCAAGCAGGCGGCCGGGCGTCGCGATCAGCACGTCGACGCCGCGGGTGAGCTTGGCGTCCTGATCGCCGAACGATACGCCGCCGATGATGAGCGCGACGTTGAGCTTGTGGTTCTTGCCGTATTTTTCGAAATGCTCGACCACCTGGGCGGCGAGTTCGCGCGTCGGCTCCAGGATGAGCGTGCGCGGCATGCGGGCGCGGGCGCGGCCTTGCTCGAGCATGGTGAGCATGGGCAACACGAAAGCGGCGGTCTTGCCGGTGCCGGTCTGGGCGATGCCGAGCACGTCGCGCCGTGCGAGAACGTGCGGGATAGCCTGCTCTTGAATGGGGGTGGGGGTCTTGTAGCCGGCCGAACCGATGGCCGAGATAACTTTGGCGG
>DAIMKK010000672.1:0-1553 GCA_036721745.1 Pseudolabrys sp.
GCCCGCGAGCGCGAATGGCACGGAAAGCATGACGATCAAGGTCTCGGTCACCCGGCGGAAATTCAGGTAGAGCAACAGGAAGATGATCAAGACGGTGATCGGCACGACGATCTTGAGGCGTGCCTTGGCGCGCTCCATGTATTCGAACTGGCCACTCCAGGTAACGTAATAGCCGGGCGGGAACTTGACCTGCGCCGCCACGGCCTTTTGCGCGTCGGCGACATAGCCGCCGAGATCGCGGTCGCGCAGATCGATATAGATATAGGCGGCAAGCTGCGCGTTCTCGGTGCGTATGGTGGACGGGCCCTTGGCCAGTTCGACCTTGGCGACTTCGCCGAGCGGCACCGTGCCGCCGGTCGCCAGCGGGATGAGCACTTGGGTGGCGATCGATTGCGGGTCGCTGCGCAATTCGCGCGGATAGCGGATACTCACCGTATAGCGCTCGCGCCCCTCAACCGTTGTCGTCACCGCTTCGGCGCCGAGCGCGGTGGCGATCACGTCTTGCACGTCGGTGATCATCAGGCCGTAGCGCGCGAGTTGCTCGCGGTTGGGCTCGATATTGAGATAATAGCCGCCGATGATGCGTTCGGCGAAAGCGCTGGTCGTGCCCGGCACGGTGCGCACCGCAGCCTCGATCTGGCGCGCGACATGCTCCATCTCGGCGAGATCGGTGCCGTAGACTTTCACCCCGACCGGCGTGCGAATGCCGGTGGCAAGCATGTCGATGCGGGCCTTGATCGGCATGGTCCAGGCGTTGGACACGCCGGGAAATTGCAGCGCCTTGTCCATCGCCGCAATCAGCATCTCGATGGTCATGCCGGGGCGCCATTGGTCCTCCGGCTTCAGGTTGATCACGGTCTCGAACATCTCGGTCGGCGCCGGATCGGTGGCCGTCGTGGCGCGGCCGGCCTTGCCCCACACCGATGCGACCTCAGGGAAGGTCTTGATGATCTTGTTCTGGGTTTGCAGCAGCTCCGCCGCCTTAGTGACCGACAGGCCCGGCAGTGTGGTCGGCATGTAGAACAGCGTGCCTTCGTTGAGCGTCGGCATAAACTCGCTGCCGAGCCGCATGGCCGGCCATAGGCTGCCGAGCAGCACGACGATCGCGAGCAAGATGGTCGCAGCCTTGAAACGAAGCGCCATGCGGATCACCGGCCGATAAACCCAGATCAGCGCGCGGTTCACCGGGTTCTTTTGCTCCGGCACGATCCGGCCGCGCACGAACAACAGCATCAGCGCCGGCACCAGCGTCACCGACAACAATGCCGCCGCCGCCATGGCGAACGTCTTGGTGTAGGCGAGCGGCTTAAACATGCGGCCTTCCTGCGCCTCGAGCGCGAAGATAGGCAGAAACGAGACTGTGATAATGAGCAGGCTGAAAAACAAAGCCGGGCCGACTTCAATGGCCGCTTCGATCAGCACTTCGCTACGCGGCTTGCCGGGCGATGCACGCTCGAGATGCTTGTGCGCATTTTCGATCATGACGATCGCGGCGTCGACCATGGCGCCGATGGCGATCGCGATGCCGCCGAGGCTCATGATGTTCGAGCTCA
>DAIMKK010000673.1:0-1552 GCA_036721745.1 Pseudolabrys sp.
GGGCGAGGCGCTGCTGCGGCAGGAAGCGGCCCTTGTAGTCCATCTTCCTGGAGCCTTCGATCCAGTAGCCGAGATAGACGTAAGGCAGTCCCTGACGTCTGGCGCGGGTGATGTGGTCGAGGATCATGAAGGTGCCGAGCGAGCGGTTTTCCTCCGACGGCTCGAAGAACGAATAGACCATCGACAGCCCGTCGCTGAGCACATCCGTCAGCGCCACCGCCACCAGTTCCTTGCCGCGGCCGGTGATGCCGCTGTCAACGCCCCGCCTGCGATATTCGATGATGCGGGTTTCGACGTGGCTGTCCTCCACCATCATCGCGTAATCGAGCACGGTCATGTCGGCCATGCCGCCATGGCGATGGCGCTGGTCGAGATAGCCGCGGAACACCGAATATTGCTCCGAGGTCGGCACCGCGCTGCGCTGTTCGCCGACGATGTCGGCGTTGCGGGCCAGAATCTTCCTGAAATTGCGCGAGGGCCGGAACTCGTTGGCGATGACGCGAACCGAAACGCAGGCGCGGCACTGGTCGCAGGCCGGGCGATAGGCGATCGACTGGCTGCGCCGGAAGCCACCATGGGTGAGCAGATCGTTGAGGTCGCCGGCCTTGTCGCCGACCAGGTGCGTGAACACCTTGCGCTCATGCCGGCCCGGCAGATACGGGCAGGGCGAGGGCGCCGTCAGGTAGAATTGCGGGGTGTCACGCGAGTGCTGGGTCACGGAATCTCGTCAGCCTCCGAAGCGAAGCAAATGCCAGCATCGCGCCGCGGTCAATCGGTTTACCCAAGGGGTAGCCGAGGTCAGAACGTTCGCGCCGGCTGCCCGACGGGGTTGCGGACCGAGCTGTTGATAACCACGGTTCCCAGGATGATATCGTGCAACAGCCGCCGGCGGCAGTTGAACAGCCCGACGAGCAGAACCAGTGGCGTCAGCACCGACACCGAAATCCAGAACAGCACAGCATGCATGGCGCCGAGCACGAAATAGCCCGGCGCGCCGTACCAGGTGCGCAGCTCCAGATCCATCACGCGCATGCCCAGGGTGGCCGAATGCGGCCCGCCCAGCGAGGCGCCATAATAGATCAGCGCCCAGATCACCGAGGCCGGCGACACCAGCCAGAACAGTGCCCAGCCAAGTCCCAGCGTGACCACGCCGAACACGGCGATGAACATGCAAGCCAGAATCACCGGAATCGAAAGCACCACGATGTCGATCAGGAACGCGAACACGCGCCGCGACAGCACGCCGCGAAACAATTCCGGCTGCATCCATGGATCGAAGGCATGCGGCTGAAAGTTCGCCGCGCCGCCGCTGCGCCAGGCGCTACCGTTACCCGAACCGCTGTCAGACATGTTCAGTCCTCCCGACTGTGCCGTCACGTTGCAGGACATGGGAATGGGTGTTCGCGAGCGCAAGAGCATATTCACCGTCATTGCGAGCGTTAGCGAAGCAGTCCATAGCCGCAAAGGAAGACTGGATTGCTTCGTCGCGGAGTTTATCATCGGGCGGCGCTTCGCGCCGACCCGTTGGCTCCTCGCAATGACGGATAGGGCT
>DAIMKK010000674.1:0-1549 GCA_036721745.1 Pseudolabrys sp.
ATACCGGGTTGCTGCATCTGGCCGCCGCGCTCGGCGTGCCGCTGGTGGCGATCTTTGCCGGCAGCAAGCCCGACTTGACCGGCCCGGTCGGCTACGGACCGCTCGCTGTGCTCGGGGCGCAAGGCGCAGCGCCGTCGGTTGACGAAGTCGCCGATGCGGTCGCGCGCATCGCGCGCTGATTGCGCTTTACGCGGCGCCGGCGCGCAACAAATCGTGGATGTGGATGACGCCGACCGGTTTGCCGGCCTCAACCGCGAACAATGCCGTCACTTTTGTCGAATTGAGCAGCTCAAGCGTCTCGCTGATCAGTTGATCGGGGCGCACCGTCTTGGGCGCGCGCGTCATCACATCCTCGACGCACTCATCGAGCAGATTATTGCGCATATGGCGGCGCAGGTCGCCATCGGTGATGATGCCGACCAACTTTCCGCTCGGATCGATGATGCCAACGCAGCCGAAGCCTTTGGCGGACATCACGAGGATGGCGTCGGACATGCGCGCGCCGAGCGGCGCCAGCGGCACGGCCTCGCCGGTGTGCATGAACTCGCGAACCACTTTGAGCAACGCGCCAAGCTTGCCACCCGGGTGCAGCAGGCCGAAATCCACCGCCGTGAAGCCGCGGCTTTCCAAGAGCGCGATCGCCAGCGCATCGCCGAGCGCGAGTTGCATCAGCGAGGAGGTGGTCGGCGCGAGATTGTGCGGGCAGGCCTCGCGCGCCTGCGGCAGCGCCAGCACCACGTCGGCGGCGTTGGCCAGCGTCGAGTCGGCGTTGGCGGTCATGGCGATCAGGCCGATGCGGAAGCGGCGCGAATAGTCGGTAAGATCTTTGAGCTCCGCCGTCTCGCCCGACCACGACAGCGCGATGATGACGTCGTTGTTGGCGACCATGCCGAGGTCGCCGTGGCTCGCCTCGCTCGGGTGCACGAACAGCGCCGGCGTGCCGGTCGAAGCGAAGGTCGAAGCGATCTTGCGCGCGACATGGCCGGACTTGCCCATGCCGGTGACGATGACGCGGCCTTGCGCGGCGCGGATCAGCTCGACCGCGGCGGCAAACGTCGCGCCAAGGCCGTCGCGCAGCGCCGTGGCGAGCGCGTCGATGCCGCCGCCTTCCGCGTCGAGCGTGCGGAGCGCGGATTCAATCGCGGCTTGCGCGTGCGAGCTGCCGATGTCGGCGGGTTTAAGTCTGCCCATACGGGGGTCGCGGTCCTTGTTACTTTGCGGTTTTGATAGCATGGATCGAGCCGCGCGTCAGGCTTGCGGCGAGCCGAACCTTTATGCCGCGGCTATGCCCGAATTAGCGGCTTTTGCGAAGCGCCTCCCGCACGGCGGCCAGCACGGTCTCGACCGCGACGTCGGCGGTGCGGCGGTGCGCGACCGCGTCGTTGCCTTCAAGGCGCGCGCGCTCGCGCGCCGCCTCGTCGCCGGGCGGCTCGAGAATGGCGGCGATGGGGTTGAGCGGCTTCCAGTGCCAGGGGCTGGTCGGGCCGAAGATCGCCACCGTCGGCGTGCCGATCGCCGCCGATACATGCATCAGCCCGGAATCGTTGGT
>DAIMKK010000675.1:0-489 GCA_036721745.1 Pseudolabrys sp.
GAACGAGCGGCTGCTGACAATCCGCGGCCTGTTCCGCGTCAAGTTGGCAGAGGAAGACGGCCGCAAGCCGATCGCCCTTGAGGAGGTCGAGTCGGCCAAGAACATCGTGCGGCGCTTCTCCACCGGCGCCATGTCGTTCGGCTCGATCTCGCGCGAGGCGCATACCACGCTCGCCATCGCCATGAACCGGATCGGCGGCAAGTCGAACACCGGTGAAGGCGGCGAGGAAGCCGACCGCTTCAAGCCGCTGCCGAATGGCGACAGCATGCGCTCGGCCATCAAGCAGGTGGCCTCGGGACGTTTCGGGGTCACCGCCGAGTATCTCGTCAACTCGGACATGATGCAGATCAAGATGGCGCAGGGCGCCAAGCCCGGCGAAGGCGGCCAGTTGCCTGGCCACAAGGTCGACAAGACCATCGCCAAGGTGCGCCACTCGACGCCCGGCGTCGGCCTGATCTCACCGCCGCCGCACCACGACATCTATTCCAT
>DAIMKK010000675.1:514-928 GCA_036721745.1 Pseudolabrys sp.
GGACGGTCTGGTGTCGGTCAAGCTGGTGTCGGAAATCGGCGTCGGCACGGTCGCCGCCGGCGTTTCCAAGGCGCGCGCCGACCACGTCACCATCGCAGGTTTCGAAGGCGGCACCGGCGCCAGCCCCCTCACCTCGCTCAAGCACGCCGGCAGCCCGTGGGAAATCGGTCTGGCGGAGACCCATCAGACGCTGGTCGCCAACCGATTGCGCGGCCGCATCGCGGTGCAGGTTGACGGCGGCATCCGCACCGGCCGCGACGTCGTGGTGGGCGCCATGTTAGGGGCCGATGAATTCGGTTTTGCCACCGCGCCGTTGATCGCGGCCGGCTGCATCATGATGCGCAAGTGCCATCTCAACACCTGCCCGGTCGGCGTCGCGACCCAGGACCCGGTGTTGCGCAAGCGCTTCAAGGG
>DAIMKK010000675.1:938-1538 GCA_036721745.1 Pseudolabrys sp.
ATTATTTCTTTTTCGTCGCCGAGGAAGTGCGCGAACTGATGGCCGCGCTCGGCTACCGCACCTTCAACGAGATGGTCGGCCAGATGGACATGCTCGACCAGCGTCAACTGGTCGAACACTGGAAGGCCAAGGGCCTCGATTTCTCCAAGCTGTTCATGATGCCGAAGGCGGCGAAGGGCACGGCGATCTACAATTGCGAAAAGCAGGATCACCATCTCGAGGCGATCCTCGATCGCAAGTTGATCGCCGAATCGCAATCAGCGCTCGATCGCGGCGCGCCGGTGCGGCTGCAGACCGCCATCACCAGCGTCAACCGCGCTGCCGGCGCCATGCTGTCGGGCGAAGTCGCCAAGCGTTACGGCCATGAAGGCCTGCCGGACGGCACCATTCACGTGCGGCTGAACGGCACCGCCGGACAGAGCTTCGGCGCTTGGCTCGCGCGCGGCATCACCTTCGAACTGGAAGGCGAGGCCAACGACTATGTCGGCAAGGGACTGTCGGGCGGCCGCATCGTGATCCGGCCGCCGGCCGACTCAGGCATCGTGCCGGACGAGTCCATCATCGCCGGCAACACCGGGCTGTACGGCGCGCTCGGCGGCC
>DAIMKK010000676.1:0-1530 GCA_036721745.1 Pseudolabrys sp.
AAACTGCTGGCGGGCCGCTTGGCGCCCGAGCACGGCACCGTCACGCGCGCGGCGACGCTCAAGGTCGGTTATTTCGCCCAGCACCAGCTCGACGAACTGGACGAGGAGCGAAGCCCCTACGATCACGTCCGCGATCTGATGCCGGACCAGCCGGAAGCCAAAGTGCGCGGTAAGGCGGGCGCCATCGGATTTTCGGGGCTCGCCGCCAACAATGCGGTGAAGACGCTCTCCGGCGGCGAGAAAGCGCGGCTGCTGATGGGCTTAGCCACCTTCGCCGCGCCGCAGCTCATCATCCTCGACGAGCCGACCAACCATCTCGACATCGACAGCCGCGGCGCGCTGATCGAGGCGATCAACGATTATCCCGGCGCGGTGATTTTGGTGTCGCACGACCGCTATCTGCTGGAGGCCTGTGCCGACCGGCTCTGGCTGGTGCAAGGCGGCAAGGTGGCGCCGTTCGACGGCGATCTCGACGACTACCGGCGCACGGTGCTGGCCGGCGAAGGCCAAGGGATTACGGTCGGGTCGAAAACATCGGCGCGCGTCGATCCGGTGCAAGCCCGCCGCGCGGCGGCCGACAAACGCGCGGAGACCGCGCCGTTGCGCAAGAGGATCTCGCAAGCCGAGGTCGTGATCGCGCAACTCACGCGCCAGCTTGGCAAGCTCGACGTGACGCTCGCCGACGGCGCCTTGTTCGCAAGCGACCCGGCGCGCGCCGCCGAGCTTTCCAAAACCCGCGCGCAGGTCGTCGCGGCGATCGCTAAGGCGGAAGAAGAATGGCTCGCCGCCAGCACGGCGCTGGAGACGGCCTAGACGGCGGGGTTCTGTTTCGTCACTGGTTTCTTGGCTTTTTTGGTCTTGGCCGGCGGCTTGGCCGACGGCGGCGGCTCGGGCGCGCGGTCGACGATCTTCAGTCGGCCGGCGTCGAAGGTGTAGATGCCTGGCCAGGTGCCGGTCAGATAAGTGAGCACGACCTTGCGCTCGCCTCGGTCGCCGGCGCCGATACTGATGTTGCCGGGAAGGCCGGCGCGCCGCACGACGTCGCATTCGCTCATGCCGAGCGCGACGCCGCCCACGACTTGGGGAGCGCCGGGCGGCTGTTCCGGCAGGCCGGGGCCGGGATTGGCCGAGGCCGGGGTGGCAGCCGGCATGGGGGCACTGGCGAGGTCACCGGCCACGGAGCCGACCGGCCGGTCGGCTGACCGCTCGGGCGGCGGGGCTGGCGCCCCCGCCGGGGCCGGCACGGCTTCCGCAACCGGCGCGCCGCAGCGGCCGTCGGCGCCGACCAGTTCCTCAGGCGCTACCGGCCCACGCGGATTGAGTTGGACGTTCCTGTCGTTGATGGTGGAACTAGCCCAGGCAGGTTTGACGAATATGTCCGCCGGCTTGGAGAACAAGCCGCCCTCGCTGACGTCCGTTAGCGACCCCAGCGAGTGGGTGCAGCCGGCAATGGGTATTGCCACCACCCCGGCACACAAAAAGAGCGCGATCCTCGACACGACGCGACGACGCAAAACCATCTCCCCGGGG
>DAIMKK010000677.1:0-1526 GCA_036721745.1 Pseudolabrys sp.
TGCTGAGATTGAGGCTTAACGGGCGCTGGCGCGAAGACGCCGTCGCCGAACGCGATCTGCTTGTCGACTATTTGCGCGACGTCGCGCATCTCACCGGGGTAAAGACCGGCTGCGATGGCGGCGAGTGCGGCGCCTGCACGGTTTTGGTCGACGGCGAAGCGGTGCCGTCCTGCATTACGCTCGCGGTGCGCTGCGAGGGCCGCGAGGTCGAAACGATCGAGGGCCTGGCGACGCAAGGCCGGCTCAACCGATTGCAGCGCGCCTTTCATGAGAAGCTCGGCACGCAATGCGGCTTCTGCACGCCGGGAATGATCATGGCGGCGGAAGCGTTGCTGCGGCGCAATCCGAAGCCGAGCGACGCGGACATCCGCACCGCATTGTCCGGCAACCTCTGCCGTTGCACCGGCTACGTGAAGATCATCGAATCCGTGCATACGGCCGCGGAATCGACATCATGACGACAGTGACGGATCAGGTGAGCGTTAAGAAGCGTCCGGGCGTTCCGCTCATCGACGGCATCGACAAAGTGACCGGTAAGGCCCGCTATACGGCCGATCTCGACCACGCCGACGCTCTGGTCGGACGCATCTTCCGCAGTCCGTTCAGCCACGCCGACATCATCCGGCTCGATGTCAGCAAGGCCCGCGCGCTCGATGGCGTGGTCGCGGTCGTCACCGGCGACGACTGTGCGCACACCTACGGTGTGCTGCCGATCGCCATGAACGAATATCCGTTGGCCCGCGGCCGCGTGCGCTATCGCGGCGAGCCGGTGGCGGCGGTGGCCGCGATCGACGCGGAGATGGCCGAGCGCGCGCTCCAGCTCATCGAACTCGAAGTGACGGAGTTGCCTGCCTATTATTCGTCCGAGGCGGCCCGCGCGCCGGGCGCCGTGCTTGTGCACGACAACAAACCCGGCAATATCGAACGCGACGTGCATAATCAGTTCGGCGACATGGCGCAAGGTTTCGCCGCCGCCGATCTGGTGCGCGAAGAGAAGTTCAATTGCGCAGAAATAAACCACGCGCAGATCGAGCCGCACGCCAGCATGTCAGAGTTCGATCCGCTGACCGGCCGCTTGACGGTGCAGACCGTGTCACAGGTCGGCTATTACCTGCACCTGATGCTCGCGCAATGCCTGGAAATGGATTCCTCGCGCATCCGCGTGATCAAGCCCTTCATCGGCGGCGGTTTCGGCGCGCGCGTCGAAACGTTGAATTTCGAAATCATCACCGCCCTGCTCGCCCGCGCCAGCGCCGGCAAAGTGTTGATGCAGCTCACCCGCGAGGAAACCTTCATCACGCATCGCGCGCGGCCGCAGACCGATATCCGGTTGAAACTAGGCATGCGCAAGGATGGGCGCATGACCGCGTGCGAATGCGAGGTGGTGCAACGAGGCGGCGCCTACGCCGGCTACGGCATTATCACCATACTTTATGCCGGCGCGCTGCTGCAGGGCATCTACGATATCCCTGCGGTCAAATATGACGGCTACCGGGTCTACGCCAATCTGCCGCCCTGCGGCGCCA
>DAIMKK010000678.1:0-1521 GCA_036721745.1 Pseudolabrys sp.
CACCTAGCGTCTGGTTTCCGCGTACCTCAGCAGAATGCTAGCGTTCACGCTGATCCTCGGTCATCTGGGGAATATCGGGTAGACTATGCAAACCACATTCACCCTCACGCAGCTGCTCGATCCCCAGGTCGCGGAATCGGAAAAGATTTTGCGCGCCTGCGTGCATTGCGGATTCTGCACCGCCACCTGTCCGACCTATGTGCTGCTCGGCGACGAGCTCGATTCTCCGCGAGGGCGCATCTATCTGATCAAGGAGATGTTCGAGCACGACCGCCCGGCCACGCGCGAAGTTGTCAAGCACATCGACCGGTGTCTGTCATGCCTGGCCTGCATGACCACCTGTCCTTCCGGCGTGCACTACATGCACCTCGTCGATCACGCCCGCGAGCACATCGAGAAAACCTACAAGCGTCCACTACTCGATCGCGCCATGCGCGGCCTGCTCGCGCGCGTGCTCCCCGATCCGGCGCTGTTCCGGATAGCGGTGGTGGCGGGCCTGATCGCCAAGCCGTTCGCGCCGGTGCTGCAAGCGCTCGGCTTGAAGCGGATGGCGGCCATGCTGCGGCTCACCCCCCGTAAGCTGCCGCCGCCGGTCGAGCGCTCCGGCAAGGTCTATGCGGCGCAGGGTGCCCGCCGTGGTCGTGTGGCGCTCTTGTCCGGTTGCATCAATCCGGTGCTGGCGCCGGCGATCAACGAGGCCGCTATCCGGCTGCTCAACCGCAACGGCATCGAGGTGGTGGTCGCCGCCGGCGAGGCCTGCTGCGGCTCGCTCGTCCACCATATGGGCCGCGAGCAACAGGCGCTGGCGCAGGCGCGCAACAATATCGATGCCTGGACGCGCGAAATCGATGGCGCCGGGCTCGACGCCATCCTGATCACGGTGTCCGGCTGTGGAACCACGGTGAAGGATTACGGGTTCGTGTTGCGCGGCGACCGCGACTATGCCGCGAAAGCGACACGGATTTCTGGGCTTGCCAAGGACATCACCGAATATCTGGCGACGCTCGATTTGCCGGCCGGCGCGGCGCCGCGGCCGCTTAACGTCGCCTATCATGCGGCCTGCTCGCTGCAGCACGGGCAGAAGGTGACGCAGGCACCGAAAGAATTGCTTTGCAAGTTCGGCTTCGTGGTCAAAGATGTGCCGGAAGGGCATTTGTGCTGCGGCTCGGCCGGGACTTACAACATTCTCCAGCCGGCGCTGGCGGTGAGGTTGCGCGACCGCAAGGTCGCTAATATCGAACGGCTCCGGCCGGATGTGATCGCGGCCGGCAATATCGGCTGCATCATGCAAATTGCCGCCGGCACCGCCATTCCGGTCGTGCATACGGTCGAGTTGCTCGACTGGGCGACCGGAGGTCCGGTGCCGGAGGCGCTGCGGAATTGGGCGGGGCTTGCGCCCGTCGCCTTGGCGGTGGACTAGGAAAGCGAGGCTGCGGGGTTGGGCCGCGGCTTTTGTGAGCGAATATTATCGTAACTGCCCAGGTGCGAATTGGTAGGTCACGCGGTCCGCAGGGAGGCGAG
>DAIMKK010000679.1:0-1520 GCA_036721745.1 Pseudolabrys sp.
CCCGCTCAAAACGGAATCTCGTCGTCCATGTCGGCCGACTTGCCGGCGCCGGCCAGCGCCGGCTTGCGCTCGCGCGCAACGCTTGATCCGGCACTTGGGCCGCTGGAGCCGAAGTCGTCGCCGCTGTCAGCGCTCGCGCCCCCGCCGCCGCGCGTATCGAGCATGGTGAGCTGCGAATTGAAGCCCTGCAGCACCACTTCGGTCGAGTAGCGCTCGTGGCCGTCTTTGTCCGTCCATTTACGTGTCTGCAGCGCGCCTTCCAGGTAAACCTTCGAACCCTTCTTGAGATATTGCTCGACGATCTTGCACAGACCTTCGTTGAAAATGACGACGCGATGCCACTCGGTTTTTTCCTTGCGCTCGCCGGTGGTCTTGTCGCGCCAGCTTTCCGAGGTGGCCACGCGTAAATTCGCGATCGGACGGCCGTCCTGGGTGCGGCGAATTTCCGGATCCGCACCGAGATTGCCGATGAGGATCACCTTGTTGACGCTACCTGCCATGATGCTCTCCGCGTGGCGATCTGCGGTCGCGCGATCTCGTTGCCAAGTCGCCGCCGCTCGCCGGTAATGGAGCCGCCCGCCGCGCGCGACCCCGAAAATTAACTTTTCACCCTAGAGGTTGCCCCTCGTGCGGCAAGCTCGTTTGGCCTTAATCCACAGGGCTTCTGTCACCGCGCTCCGGTTGTAACCCAATCCCAAAACACAATCTTGTTCTATTTTTGTTCTAGTGAATATTAACCATTTAGGCATTTGATTCGGCTCAATAATTTGCCTCTTCTGTTGCGTAAAGGTCACAGCGCGAATCATCCACAACATATAGGGTCTGCCACCTGTTCCCCGAGTTCGCTTTGACCGAACCGATCAGGAGATCACACGATGAAGCGTTTCACTCTCGCGGCTTGCGCGGGCTTTTTGGCTGCCGCGATGGCGGGGCCATCGATGGCGGCCGACATGCCGGGACCCTTTAAAGCGGCGCCCTCTTACGCCTCGCCGTTCAATTGGACCGGGTTCTACGCCGGCATCAACGGCGGCTACGCCTGGGGCACCTCGAACTGGACGACTACAATAACCGGCGCCACCACCGGCGACTTCAACCTCACCGGCGCGCAGGTCGGCGGTACGATCGGTTACAATCTGCAAATGAGCCAGATTGTCGTGGGCGCGGAAGCCGACATCGATGCCAGCTGGATCAAAGGCACCGACGCCACCGTCTGTTGCCAGACGAAAGACAGTTGGCTGGGAACGGCGCGCGTCCGCCTCGGCTATGCCTTCGATCGCTGGATGCCATTCCTCAGCGGCGGCGCGGCCTTTGGCGACGTCACGATGACGCCGGTTGGCTTCGCATCGGCAACCGACACCCGGTTCGGTTGGACCGGCGGCGGCGGCCTCGAATACGCCTTCATGGGGGCCTGGTCGGCCAAGGTCGAATATCTCTATGCCGACCTCGGCAAAGCGAGCTGCGGCGCGGCCATTTGCGGTCTCGATACCGACGTAACCTTCAAGACCAGCATCGTGCGGGCT
>DAIMKK010000680.1:0-1518 GCA_036721745.1 Pseudolabrys sp.
GCCTGGAATCGAATAGTCCGGCACCATCTTCTTGACGCGCCGCACCACCAGATTGACGATCATGCCCTTGAGGCCGAGCAGGTCGCCCATGCTGCCGACGATGACGTGTTTTACCGCGGTCTTTGCCATCACCTGCTGCACGGTGGTCGCAAAGTTCTCCAGAACGATCACCGCCTCGGCGCCGGAATCCTTGAGCTGATGTTCAAGCTCGCGCGGAGTGTAGAGCGGATTGACGTTCACCACCGCATAGCCCGCGCGCAGCACGGCGGCGGTCGATATAGGATACTGCAGCACATTCGGCATCATCAGCGCGACGCGCGCGCCCTTCGGCAGGCCCTTGCTCTGCAAATAGGCCGCAAGCGCCAGCGACATCTCGTCGAGATCGCGATAGCTGATCGACTTGTCCATGCAGATGAAGGCCTTGCGGTCGCTGAACTTCGCAAAGCTTTCTTCCAGCAACTCGACGAGAGATGAGTACTGGGTCACATCGATATCGGCGGGCACGCCGGCCGGATATTGCTTGAGCCAGATACGCTCCATGGTATTTCCCCTCTGGTTTATTTCCCCGTGGTTGAGACGGGACGCCTTGTTTTGGCAGTATTGGTTTTGGCAGGTCTGGTTTTGGGCAGTATTGAGCAATGCGGCGGCCGATGGCAAGCGGCTGCGCGTTATGGACGCCTTGTCGGCTAAAAAGGCCGCGCGGTAAGTAGCTTAGGTGCGCGGCGCAGTTGCGGGCTTTTGATCCGAGGGGACAGCCTCGCCGGTCGTGCTCTTGGGCGCGGACTTGGGCTTTACGGCAGCCTTGGGTTTTGCCGGCGTTACAGCCGGCTTGTCTGCCGCGACGACCGGTTTATCGGCGGCTTTCGGGGCGGCGTCCGGCTTGGCATTGGCGTGCCTGACGACGGCCGGTCTGGCGGCGGGTTTCGGTTCGGGTTTGGCGTCCCGGGCGGTTGCTGTTTTCGGCTCCGCCGCGGTATCGGGCTTTTTCGCCGCAACCCGCGACTTCCTTCCGCGTTGCCGCGGCGTCTGCTTTTCGTCCGCGGCCACGGCGGCAACCAATGCAGCGCCGCTCTTGGTCGGGCCGGTGTAAACGACGATCGGCTCCGAGGCCGCGGGCGCCGCCGCCAGCAATTCCGACGGCTTGGCCATCGGCGGCTGCAGCGCGGCGGTGAAAAACGTGACAGCGGTCTCGCCCGTGCTTGAGCCGCCGGCGTTGTTGGCGACGGTGTCTTCATCCTCGTCGCTGGCCGGCCGTTTGCGTTTTCCACCGCACATCTCGTCGCGCAGGTTCGGCGGCGAGGCGTCGATCGGCACCAGATTGTCGACCGTGCCGAGCGAAGGGCGCAGCCACGACAGCGCGTTGTTGGCAAAGCCCCGCTCAAGCAGTTGTGCTGCCCTCACCGCCCGCATCGTGCCCGATGAAGCGCCGAGCACCACCGCGATCAGCCGCTTGCCGTTGCGCGTGGCCGATCCCACGACATTGTAGCCGGATGCGCAGATGAAGCCGGTCTTGAAGCC